>JAUQXD010000848.1 GCA_030834835.1 Thermoflexales bacterium
CAAACCATTCCCATCATGCTCGATCCCGACGGCGTGCCCGTCAAGCGCAACTTCGTGCACGTCGATGATCTGGTCAGCGCGATGCTGCTGGCGCTCGATCACCCGCGCGCCCGCCAACAGACATTCAACATTTGCATGAACGAGCCAGTGGATTACGGCGAGATGGCCGCCTATCTCGCCGCGAGTCGCGGCCTGCCGTCCGTAGGGATCCCGACGCCCTATCACTCGACCTGGTTAGATAACGCCAAGGCTAAACTACTGTTAGGCTGGCGACCGGAGTATGATTTGAAGAAACTGATCGATTCAGCATGGGATTTCCATCGGGCGGCGGATGATCCTCGGGTCGTCTGGTATCCCGGCTGATCAAGTTAAGGTCGGAGTCCTCGTTTTACTTGGCGTCTTTGCGTCTTGGCGGTGAGGATATTTTTCAGGGGGGAACATGACAGATCGAAAATTCAACTGGGGCATCATTGGGCCGGGCCGCATCGCCCATCAGTTTGCCGACGGCTTAAAGGTCATCGACGAGGCTGCGTTGTATGCCGTCGCCAGCAGCCGCATCGAAAAGGCGAACGCTTTTGCCGCGCAGCACGGCGGTGAGAAAACGTATGATTCCTACGAAGCATTAGTCAACGACCCGCAGGTGGACGCGATTTACATCGCCACGCCGCATCGCTTTCATCTTGATCGAGCGCTGCTGTGCCTGAAGGCAGGCAAACCGGTGTTGTGTGAAAAGCCGCTCACCGTGAACGCCGCCGAGACGCGGCAGTTGATCGATGCGGCCCGCGCCAACAACGTCTTTCTCATGGAGGCCTTGTGGACGCGCCATCTGCCGATCTATCAGCAGATTCGCGACTGGCTGGACGCCAAATCGATCGGCGATTTGCGCCTGCTGGTTTCGAACTTCGGCTGGAATGTGCCCAAGACCGGGGACGATCGCTGGTACAGTCCCGAACTGGCCGGCGGCACACTGCTGGATATGGGCGTCTATCCGATCGCCGTATCGCAGTGGGTGATGGGGCAGAACCCGCGGGCGTTTAGCGTCCAATCGGTGGTGAGCGAGACCGACGTGGATGAACTCACCGCGGGCCTACTCAAGTATGACAACGGCGTGATTTCGCAGTTCCACAGCAGTTTCGTCCATGACGGCGTGAATGACTTCTACATCTACGGTTCGATCGGTCACATCCGCATCCACGCCGCCTATTGGGCAGCGACCCAGGCGACGCTATCGGCCAACGGGCAAACGACCACCGTCTCCAGACCCTTCCGAGGCGGCGGCTTCGAGTATCAGACCGAAGAAGCCATACGTTGCATTCGCGCGGGCTTGCTGGAAAGTCCGGTCATGTCGCACGCGGACACGCTGGCGAACATGGAATTGATGGATCAGATGCGGGCGCAGATCGGCGTCAAATATCCGTTTGAAAAGTAGCGGCGCGTGTCCGACATTCCCCTCTTGCTCATCGAAGACGATGCCGCCGTGGCGCGCAGTTTGCGCGAAGGCTTAATCGATGCTGGTTTTGCCGTCACGTGGAAAAACACCGGCGCGGATGGCCTTCAACATGCGCAGGCTCATCAGCCGCAATTGATCATTCTCGATGTGCGCTTGCCCGATGGTTTAGGCTTTGACTTCTGCCGCCGCCTGCGCGAACTGGGCGCGCGCCAACCGATCCTCATGTTGACCGCGCGCCGCGACGAGACCGACAAAGTGCTGGGGCTGGAGATGGGCGCAGACGATTATGTGACCAAGCCCTACAGCCTGCGCGAATTGATCTCGCGGCTGCGCGCGCTGCATCGCCGGGCGTATGGCGATCTATCGTCAGTCGATGCGGATGTAATCTACGTGCGGGATATGATCATCGATCGGACGCGCGCGCAAGTACGGCGCGGCGACCAACCAATCTCGCTCACCCCGATCGAGTTCCGGCTCTTCAACTATCTGGCGCAGCATCCGGGGCAGGCGTTGACGCGCGCGCAAATCCTCGACGCGGTCTGGGGCTATGCCGCCGATGTCGATAGCGAGCGCGCCGTCAACGTCCACATCCGCCGCCTGCGCGAAAAAGTCGAGATCGATCCGAGTCACCCTTCACTTATCCTCACCGTTCCCGGCATCGGCTACCGCCTCTCTAAAGACTGAGGCAAGATGCAAGAAGCAGGATGCGAGAATCATCCACTTGCCTCATGCATCTTGCATCCCGCCTCTCGCATCCTGCATCGTGATTCCTGCATCTTGATTACGAAGTTGTAATCACCCCGCAACCCTGCTGAAATCCGCGGCACCTAAACTGGCGTCATTCTCACATCAAGGAATGACGCATGAAACGTGGCGGATGGTTCTTGGCACTTCTGGCTGGCTTGATCCTCATCGGCGGCGCGGGCTACGCCGGCTTCCGCAGCACGACCCCGCCGACCAACGCGCCCGTGCAGACGCCGACGACCGTTAAGGTCGAGCGCGGCGATGTGCAGCAGACCGTAACGGCGCCCGGCAAACTCGTCGGTCTGCGCGAGATCGACTTGAGTTTCGGCACGGGCGGCGCGCTCACGCGCCTCGACGTGCGCCCCGGCGACACCGTAACCAAAGGTCAAATCCTCGCCGCGCTGGACACCGCCGATCTGCAACTGCAAGTGGCGCAGGCCGGGCAAAATTTCCTCATTCAACAGGCTGCGTACAGTTCAACCATTCAGGCCGATCCGTCGGCGGTGAATTCGGCGCGCGCGGCCTTAGCCAGCGCCAACACCGCGTATCAGGCCGCGCAGCAAAACCTCGGTCTTAAGGATGATCAAATCCGCGTCGATTGTGCAGGACTGGAGGACGCGGAAAACTTCATGCTGGCCGCGCGCGATGCTTAAAACGCCGTGGCGAACGACTGGAAAGCCAGCCGTTACCCGATCAAAAAAGAACGCGAGTTGAACTACAAGAGCGCCACCAATGCCTATGAATTGGCTGTGGCGCGCTGCAATCTGGCGACGTCGAAACTCAACGAAGGTGAACTCCGCTCGACGGCCGCACAAGTGGCACAAGCCAAAGAGAATCTGGAGAAGCTGCTGTCACCCCGATCGGAAATCGTCCTGCGCGCGAGCGCTGAATTGGAGCAAGCGCGTCTGACGCTGGAGCAAAAACGCGCG
>JAUQXD010000849.1 GCA_030834835.1 Thermoflexales bacterium
CGGGGTCCAGGTCCAAGCGCTTGAGCACCTGATCGATGCGTTGCTCCTGCTCCCAGTCCTGAAGGCCGTGCGCCACGGCCAGGGCATGAAGGCCCTCGGCCACCACTCCACGGACGGTGGCAGCCGTTTCGTTGGCGTCAATCACGTCCAGCGGACGTTTGGTCTTGCTGTAGATAAAGGGCACGCCCAGCATCCTGGCCGCGCGCTCGCCGATCGCCAGACGATAGGTGAAGAGGAAGGTCTTGCCATCCGTCGGCGCCGCGCACAAGCGCCGCGCCTGATCGAGCTTGGCCGGATCGTTCTTCACGATCCACACTGTCACCGTCGGCTGCTGAACCGTCTTCACCGGCCAGTCCGCGCCAGTGGGAAAGCCACACAACGCCGGGATGAGATCTGCGTTGCCATCTTCTCGCTTCGGTGTGGCACTCAAGCCCATGCGCGTTGCAGTGCGGATGGCTGTGGCAGTTTCGATGGCGAAGTCGGCCGGCATGTGGTGGGCTTCGTCGTAGACGACGAGCGTGTAGTCGCGGTGCAGCGCCTTGCGCGCCCCTTGATAGGTAACGACTTCGACCTCGCGTGCAGCGTCTGACTCAAGATACAATTCGAGCCGTGCGCGCCATTGATCGGCGAGACTGCGTCGTGGCACTAGCACCAGCTTGGGACCGACGAGATCGGCCATAGCCTGCAGCGCGACGAACGACTTGCCCATCTGCGGATATGCAAATAGGCTGATCGCGCCAGTTTCGAGAAAGTATTCGTAGGTCTTGTGCTGATGCGGTCGGAGCGTGAAGGTTGTTTTGCCTGTGCGCCGCAGTTCAGCCGGCACCGGCTGCGGAGTGTAGGGCAGGAAGCCATATTGCCGAATGATCTGGCGAATGAGCTCGAAGCGGTTGGCCGGCTTGAAGAACAGCCGATTGCCTTCCCGGCGTGTGATCGCGCGGCTGCCGCCCACTGAGTCGAACACGGCCTGAGGATCACCGCGAGTAACAATCAAGGCATTGCCGTCGATCGCGGCGTTCACTGGCGAGGCTTCATAGCCCAGTTCTTGCGCCAGCCAGTCCGGCAGTGGATTGATCAGGTTGATAAACCGGCTAACTCGGAAGATTAGAAATGCGCCATCAGTCCGCACTGGCCAGCCGCCAAGCGAGCCAATGAACTTCGGCACGATCAACTCAAATTCGTCTGCGGCCAGTGGTCGAACGACGTAGGGTTTGGCGAAGAACTCACGCAGTGCTTCGGGGTCATACTGTGCGAGGAACGCTGACCGCTGTGCGTCGAGGAGTGCGGCGCGCAAGCTGTCGCGACTGCGATCGACGGCACTGGTGAGATTAGCCAGATCAGCCAGTGCCTGCGTGCTTGAGGCATGCGCTTGATTCAATTCGATCGCGAGATCGGTGTTTGCGAGAGGACGATCCATTCGTCGGCAAATCCCACGTGATATGGTACAGATGATGGTGATGGATTCGGTATTGCGTCGGGGATGCCCAATGATCGGGCATCCCCTGAGCCAACATCCTCGGCGCTTGTTGCGCCGCACATTGATCACACACTTGTGGTGTGGTCGATGTGCCGCACAATGAGCCACGCGGGTGCAGCCGTTCGCGCAGAAAAAGAAAAAGCCCCTATCCGCAGGGGGCTGAATGTGCTAGAATCCTTTACACATGGCAGCTTTCCCTGCTGTGCCTGTCCTTATCGGAACCCCCTGTTCCGGTGAGGACGTTTTTGTCTGCAGTGCTACACCTCTAAAATCCAACGTGCGATTAGTGTAGCACAAAAGTCCACTTTGTCAATATATCGATTTCAGAATAGACTTTTGTGGCGCAAAAAAAATAGCGGCTCATGTGAGCCGCTATTCGTAAACCTGATGCTTTAACTAATGCCTGCCATTCCCAGACGTAGCAAACTTCTTTCTTCGACGATATTCTGCAAGTCGCGTGTTCTTGATCTCCTGAGGTTTGCCTTTGTCACTTAGAAGCGGGACACCAGACAAGCTCCCAAACTCTTTCCTTATACGATAGACTTCCGCGCAAAAAGCGACATCAGCTTCGTCAAAGGTTGAACCATAGCCTGACTGCAAAACAGCAATATAACCTTGACCAATCCATGTTCGAAGGGTGGTCTTCGGCACTTTATATTTAACAATGGCCTCAGTCATTGTAATCGGCTGGCGGTGTAACTTTGCGAAAGACTCTCGTTTCACCCCGCGCAGGCGTTCGTTGATCTTCTCGTAGATCGCAGCCTGTTGCGCGCTAGTTTCACTGACACCAATCTCACCGCCAGGTAAGACAGCAGCGCGAACTTTGCCAGAGCCAATCAATTCACGAAGCGTACCTTCACTTAAGCCCAGACGCTTAGCCGCTTGGGTAAGGGGAAGAATTCTTTCTAATTTCGTCAAAGGAACTGTGGTCATGTTATACTGTACAGTGTCACTGGATTCCAACATGGCATCAAAAATGCCCGACAAGGTGAAACCCTGTCAGGCATAGTGATGAACGGTGATGTCTTCCACCATTCAAGACGGGACATAATGCAATTGTACTCACCCGCCAAGACAGGATAACATTCACTCTTGAGAGTGAGCCGTCAGGGGCTCGAACCCTGAACCAAAGGCTTAAAAGGCCTCTGCTCTACCATTGAGCTAACGGCCCAACGTGCTGCGCGCAGGATTGTAACACGCTCACCAGGGACTGTCAATCAAAATGCCCTCATTTTCGCGGCCCGCGCCGCCATCTATCCCGCGCTCGATTTTCCTGTCGCCGCATCCCGACGACGCGGTATTGTCGTGCGGCGGCACGATCTATCGGCTGGCCGAGAACGGCTACCGCCCGATTGTGATCACGCTCTTTGGGGGCGATCGGCCAATCGGCGCGCCGCTGTCCGAATTTGCGCGCGAATTGCATCAGCGCTGGCAATTGGGCGACGAGGCCCCCGCCGCGCGCCGCGACGAGGATCGAGCCGCGTGCGATAAACTGGGCGCGATGCTAATCCAGCTGCCCTTTGCCGATGCGGTCTATCGGGTCGAACCCATAACTCAGCGTTGTCTGTACGATTCGGAAGAAGCCATCTTTGGCCCGGTGCGCGAGTCCGACATCATCGGGCGGGTAGCCGAGGCGCTGCAATCCAAGCTGCGGCTGGCCGGGTCCAGCGTGCGCGTGTTTGTGCCGCTGACCGCCGGGCAGCATGTCGATCATGTGATCGTGCGCGCCGCCGCCGAACGCTTGAAGATCGATCTGGACTACTACGAGGACTACCCTTACGCGGAGAATCCCGATCGGATGCAGCACGTCTGGGGGCCTGCGCCGGACGCGCGGGACGCTGAATGGCGATCGGAAATGGTGGAGTTGAGTGAGACTGCGCTGGCCGCAAAGATCAGCGCCTTCCTGTGTCATAGTTCTCAAATCAGCACGTTTTATCGGGATGACGACGAGGCGGCGCAGCGCCTGCGCGCGTATGCGCTCGCCGTCGGACAGGGCCAGCCGGCCGAGCGTTTCTGGCGGCGGCGCTGAGGGTCTGACCCTATCAGGCGCTCGGCTATGTTATAATGTCGTCAACAAAATGCTGTTGACAAACGGGGCATTGCCCGG
Organism: Thermoflexales bacterium; assembly: GCA_030834835.1. Lineage (GTDB taxonomy): Bacteria > Chloroflexota > Anaerolineae > Fen-1058 > Fen-1058 > JAGOBP01. The sequence continues at coordinate 3,585 of JAUQXD010000849.1, forward strand.
GAGGATGAAAACATGCCTGGTATTGGCGCGCCCGAACTGCTCATCGTGCTGGTGATTGTGATTATCATCTTCGGCGTGGGCCGCATCGGCAAAGTCGGCAAGGAATTGGGAACGGGCATCCGCGAGTTTCGTAAAGGGGTGTCTGGCGATGAAGAGAAGCCCGCTGCGTCGGACGACAAGCCCAAGAGCTAACGTGGCCTATCGATGAAACAGCCGCCCAATGATGGCGGCTGTTTTGTTTAAGCGTGCAGCGCGGCGTTTACGGCACGCGATAGGTGGCGATGAGGCGGCCATCGGGATCGCGCAAGTAGGCGACCGCGCCGGTGGCGCCCCAGCGAGCGTCGGCCTGCCCCCAGTACAGATCGGTGGCAGTGTTGACCCCGCTCCCGGTGTGCACTTTGACTTCGGCATTGGACAACAGCGTCAGATCGGGGAAGGTAAATTTGTGGCCCTCGCCATCGGCCAGCGTCCAGCCGACGAGGTTCACCTTCGCGCCGATGTTCGTGAGCACCACCTGCTCCTGGCTGAACGTGCCGCCGTTGTTGATTTCGCGGATCGTGACGAAGGCATCGCCCAGGGCAATGGATTCAGTGGCGGTGACGGCTGGCCGCGGCCGAATTGGCGTAGGCGTCGGTACCGGCAGGGCTCCATCTGCGCCCGGAATGATCAACCGCTGCCCGATCGAGAGTAGATCGCCGTTCGCCAGATTATTCGCGGCCAGCAGCTGATTGACCGACAGGTCAAAGTCGCGCGCGATGCTGCTCAGCGTATCGCCTGGCTGGACCGTGTATTGAGAGGCTCGCGCAGCGGCCGTGGGCGAAGCGGTGGGAGCCGCCAGGGTCAGAGGCGCGGCCGTCGGAACGACGCTGCCGCCGGCGCTGGCCGGAATATTCTGGGGTGTGGCAATTGGCGTCGGCACGGCGCGCGGCGCAGCGCGGCCCGCGTCCCATACATTGAGCACGATCAGGGTGACGGCGACCGACACAATGACATTCAAGCCGAGAAACACTGCCAGCTGACGCAGATTCATAGCCTTCACCGCCTGGGAGTTAGCCGGATGATAACACATCGAGATCACACCGTCAATGCAACCCTGCTGCTTGCTTCGGCTTCACCACGCCGTCGCGAGTTGATCAGGCTGCTGGGTCTGCCCGTCGAGACGACTTCGGCCGACATCGATGAAACGCCGCTCGATTATGAATCGGCGGCCGATATGGCCGTGCGTTTAAGTCAGGCCAAGGCTCAAGCCGTTTCAGCCCTCAGCCTTCCGCCTTCCGCCTTCATCATCGCTTCCGATACGGTCGTATCGCTCGATGGCGAACCGCTGGGCAAACCGATCGATGCCGCCGA
>JAUQXD010000850.1 GCA_030834835.1 Thermoflexales bacterium
CACCGGGACTGGTCGCTGCCGCGCGATCCGGTACTGGTGCTAAACGCCCTTCATTCGCCGATTTGTGTCTCATTATCGCCTTCAACTTTAAAGACACCAACCCTGATGCTGTTCCAAGTGCCGGGGCGATTCTCGATCTTTTCAATTAACTTGGCTATGTATGAGTACATGCGCATCGCTCCAAGAATAGAAGCCACCCATCTTTGGCTCGACGACAAATCTGTTGCATTTGCATTCTCCAAATGTAAGATTTCTCGCCTAACATGCCCGGATCATAGCACGTCAATGGGCAGAGTCAAATTGATCCGTTGCTTACTCAGGCAAAAACTGGCGTACAACAAACCGCGCTCGTTTGAAGGCGATCAACCTTCAAACGAGCGCGGTTGTTAGACGAAGATATTCTTAGCCCACGTCGCGCGGGTGCGGATGGCAAGCTAAGCGGTTAGCGCGTTTGCCCGCAAAGGTCGCACTGTGTATCGTAAATGCTAGTCCACTGATGGGCCTGATAGGTGCTAACGTTCTTCTTGTGGTTACAGGTGCTGCACACATATTCCTTCTTGTATTCATGTTGAGCTGCTGTGTATTTATAATAAGCATACCAGGTCCATACATATTTGTGATTCTCATAAGTTGTGGCGTACCTGGTTGCGCCACATTTTGAACATCTTTGCTTGCCGTAAATCCTGTGCGTGGAATCGCTCCCGGTATCCTTAATTTCGAGAATATTAGTGTAGGACCAACTGTGTACGCAGGCTGCGGCTATGCTCGCACTGTCCAATGAATTGGACTCTTCTGAATCGGGAGGCAGTGTTCTGTTAAGGCCATTGAGCAGCGGGCTTACGAACAACCAGGTCCCGGCGGCCAACCCAAATTTTTGGAGCGCTTGCCGGCGGGTTAGTTTCGGCGTTGAATTGTCTGACGGTTCATCATGATGCATATCATCGGGGCGAATTTCGTTATCATCTGAAGAACTCATGGCGGATTCCTTTGGGGTAGTGGATTGCTCGTCCAGCGTGAAAACAAGGCACGTTCCGATACTTCGCTTCAGAATGATCAATGGGGTGATTTTCTGTACGGCACCTCCTTGTTTCAGTTTGATTTGAGGTTTTCCACTCGACGCAGATTACCACACACCACACTGCACGCTATGGGTGTACGTCCAGCAGAAGCAGACCCGCAAAATCAACCTGGGCCACTATAAGCCAATGTTGAAGTTCGTAGCCTTCAGCGAGATCATTATAGGGAAAGGGAAGTAGGATGTCAAGACGGTGAATTGAGTATGGTGCGATGACCGTCCAGTAGTTGGAGACGGTGACTTGCCAGACGGGCAAACAAAAACCGCGCCCGTCCGAAGGCGATCAACCTTCAGGCGAGCGCGGTCAATGTAGGGGCGAGGCATTCGCCACAGGATGTCCGTTTAATCGACAACCGAGCCGTGTCCAGAAATCTGGTCAACAGTGAGTCACGTGCGAATGC
>JAUQXD010000851.1 GCA_030834835.1 Thermoflexales bacterium
CCATGCCCGCGCCGAACTGTACCGCATCACCGGCGTCGATCTGGTCGCCGTCCAAGGGATCAGCGCCTCACTCGCCCAGACCATCCTCAGCGAGGTTGGCACCGATATGAGTCGCTTCCCCACCGAGAAGCACTTCTGCTCATGGCTGGGACTCGTGCCCCATCACGAAATCTCCGGCGGCAAAGTGTTGCGCAACCACACCCTGAAGACCGACAATCGCGCCGGGCAAGCCTTCCGCCAGGCCGCCGCCTGTGTGATTCGCAGTCGCAGCGCCTTCGGGGCTTTCTACCGACGCAAACGCGCCCAACTCGGCCCGATGCAAGCCCAGGTCGCGACCGCGCATAAGATCGCGCGCACGGTGTATCACCTGCTCAAGTACAAAACGGCCTATCACGACATCGGAGCCAAAGCTTATGAACAACAGGCCCAGGAGCGCGAGTTAGCCCGCCTGCGCAAGAAAGCGGCTAAACTCGGCTACGCCTTGACCGCGACCACCCCTTAACGCGCACCCTTCAGCACGCGGTCTCTTCTGCCTGGCGCACGCCGGGTGTTTGGCGTTATCGGACACTTGAATTTCTGGCCTGAAATCTTCGTTGAAGGGCGTTGTGATCGGGGAAATCCCAAGTTCCGCAGGCGCGCACCTTCATTCAGCCTGCTTTTTTCAGCCGGGTAACTTGATCAGTTTCTCAGGACGCCGTGTTGGGTGCGTTCGATATGCTTGTTTAACCAATAACGGTCTTCCCGTCTTTGTAGAATGAATCGCCATCAATAGTCACTTCGCTTTCAGCCATATCGCACAGCATGTCCCAATGCAAAGCGGATTCATTCTTCCCGCCTGTTTCAGGGAAACTTGCGCCAACAGCCAAATGAATTGTTCCACCAATTTTTTCATCGAACAACATGTTCTTGGTGAATTTAGTAATCCCATAATTTGTGCCTATGCCCCATTCACCCAGATAACGCGCACCAATATCAGTATTTAGATTTGAAGTTAGTAGCTCCTGATTCTTGCTTGCTTTTTCCTTTACTACCTTACCATCTTCAAACCAAAGTTCAATATCTGTTATTTCTTGTCCCATGTAGATGGCTGGGTACTTAAAGCGCACCCAACCATCGGCTGAATTTTCAACTGGTCCAGTAAATATCTCGCCATCTGGGAAATTGGCTTTGCCATCGGCACTGATAAATGTTCTCTCTTTTATGGAAAGCGTCAAGTCAATATTTGACCCTTTTAGAATAGCGCTTTGATGACCTTTTAGCCAGTCGACGAGATTGTTCTGGCGTTTGCCTAATGCTTTCCAAAAAATGGTTGGATCATCTTCGTTTAACATTCCTGCTCCAAACACGAATTCTGTGTAATCGCGCAATGACATATCGGCATCTTGTGCATTGGCATTATTTGGATAAACAGTTACGCACCAATGTAACTCTCTTCGCGCCGAGCGTTCCATAAAAGTTTTTATAAGTTCTATATTTGCTTCATTGTTGCGCGCCATGCGTTGGGGGTCAACCCCGCTGAGTAGGCAGCTGTTTGATGATGCGCCAATATATAAAGTGGCGTCAAATGTATCGATGATTATTTTTTCGACAGGTGAAACAAAATCCAATTGTTCGTCCGATGCAAGTTTATAGAAAATTTCTTGAGCTTCATCAAGGGGCTGGTCTATAAGAACATGTGCCCCCGCTTTGATTGCCTCCTCATATACCGCAAGGGTTAATTCACTTGCCAGCGGACTGGCTGTAATCCGAAATTTCTGCCCAGGTTTAATCTCAAGCGAGTAATTGACAAGTACATTCGCGAGCTTGGTCACACGTAAGTCTGACATAATTTCTCCTTGAACATAGATAATTAATAGATTAGCACCCAACGGCCGGGCGTCAGCCGCCCGCCACCGACCCGACCGCCACTGGTCAAAACGGATGCCCAACTTTGGCAGCTGGGCGGGTCGGCTGCATGAAATCCCCGTCTTTTGGGGGACGCCGTGTTGGGCGCATTTCAGGCCGCGAAGAATTCTTCAGCCGAAGAGCCACCCTGTCAAACGTTGTGAGCGCATGTCCGATTTCCGCTATTCTTTAGAGAACCGATGTGGGCACAGGCTCAGTCTCGTTGGATGCCTTCGCGCCTTGTTTGGCCCCTTCATGAAAACCTACTAACGTTGCAAGGAATTCAGTCTTTGATAAACCAAACTCACGTCGTATTTCGTTGTGCAGTGAATACAGTAATGTCTGCATCGCCTGAGACTTGACCTGGTTGGCAACGTCTTTTATAGCCTTCTCGGCCAGCTCGATATGCTCAGGTGTGCCGAGTAACCAACAGTTCTGTATCGCGCGATAGAAACGGTCAAAATCCGCCTGCGTAGCAATGTGGTTGTTAACCATGAATATCAATTCTTGATAGGTATCCATCAACAGGGTTAGCCGAAGTTCACGAAATCGCTCGACCCGTTTTAACCGCATAAAATACCTATAAGCAACTGCCCAGCCGAGAACAACGATGAAAGCAGCGACAATTGATGGGAGAAAAGAGTTCATATCCATGATTGACCTTAAGAACGAGAGAGGAATTCTGCCTTTGCTGGAAAGACCCTGCCGAGAGTATGAGATGCGCCCAACGGCCTCGGCGTCAGCCGCCCGCCGCCCACCGACCTGATCGCCACTGGTCAAAACTGACGCTCAACTTTGGCAGCTGGCCGCGTCGGCGTGCAAGCCGTGTTGGGCGCTGCCAGCGGACCAAGCGCGTCGCCTGCCGACCTCAGCCCCAATCTACAAAACATCAGTCGAGCGCGCGTCCGTTCGCGAAGCGTCCGTTTGTCCGATTCAGAGTCCGTTGTCGGCCCGCTGCACGCCGGGTCGGGCGGTGGCCCGAGGACCAGAGCGCAACATATTACGGCACGGGTCCCGCTGGTTGAAGCGTCAAGGCCACAGTTCGGAAGGCGGGTTGAAACTCAGCCCCAAATTCCGCTTTGTAAAGAAAGCCCCGAACAATTGCGATATGCTTAGTCCCAAAAGACAACGCGCCGATGTAAGTTGGTCGGTCCGCCTGAGCCGCAAGAGCCACATCCTTCAGTGCGGCAAAGGCCACTGTTGGATGTTGACCATTGACAGTGATGTTCGAGTCGACAGTCGAAACGAGGTAGTTATCTGACTGTGCGCTGCTGGACAATTGAGCCGCTAACATGCCAGCACTGTCGTTGGCTGAGGCGGCGATGAACTCCACTTCAATCCGCCCCTCAGGGCAGTACTGCTCGAACCCAACATTACTGCGAATCGTGCGGCAGTACATGTGTGGCTCATCATATTGATATCCAAGCGATCCAGCCGCAGTATAGGTAGAGTGCGCGTTAGTGGCGCACGCTGACAAGACGAATGAAGACAAAACAAACAGGAAGCCGATCGGTTTTCGCATGTGTATTGCTCACTGGATTAGGCTTGAGATTCTCGATGTAGCAAGAAGCCGCCCAACGGCCTCGGCGTCAGCCGCCGCCACCGACCCAACTGCCGATGGTCAGCCGTAACGCTCAACTCCGGCATGATCGGCAGTCGGGTGCAAGCCGTGTTGGGCCGCGTCTCGAAAGTAATATCTTACTTGCTGGAAAATGCGTCAAGCATATTCGAGCCGCACCAGATTGGTCAAGGGATTAGCGTGACAAACGAGCGCGACTTTGTCACCAGCCGCTAGATCTACTGCGATTTTTTTACTCTGGTAGCCAACGATCTCTAAATGAACAGTGTGTTTACCAGGGGCGACATCAAAAGTTTCTGTCGTTCCATTTCTAATTGAGCCTACAGGCGAATCATCGATTATGACTCCATATACTCCACCACTATTTGTGAATTGTGGGGGACGGCGTATGATGATTTCCGTCGGCTTTGCAATTTCGACGCCAGGACGAACTGGGCAACGCATTGTAACGCGAAACTCCGTTGGTTCCGCATATGTATGCCAAATGGCCAACAGTGGAAGGCCAAACAATGGAATTGTTATTATCAAAACCACCAGCCAGCCGAATAGCGATAACT
>JAUQXD010000852.1 GCA_030834835.1 Thermoflexales bacterium
GCCGGCGATAGAAACTCACGCTCAATGTTGAGGTGATTGGGTATCGCGGTCAAATCAAGCGGTTGCAAGCCGTCACGGTTGATCAGGAGTTCAACCGCGTAGTCACTGACGATGATCAGATCGTAGCGCCCGGGTGTGGCCGCCAGCCCGAACAGCATTTCTTCATTCGACGTATAAGTCTCATAGGTGATCAGGCTGCCAAACTCTTTTTCAAACTGCTTGAGCACTTCGGCGGGCAAATCGCCCGCAAAACCATAGATATTGAGCTCTGTCACGGGGAAGAGCGTTTCGGTCGAAGCACAGCCTGACGCGCTCAACCACACGATCAACGCAATGGAAAATATTCTAGGCCACATCGGTCCACCTAATCTGCGCCGGGCTTTTCAGCGTGTGATAGTCCCCGCGCAGCAAATTAACGCAACTTAAGTATAGCCGTTAGCTGCATCCGACGGTATCCCTCTTTAGTCACGCTCGATCGTTTTCTGAGGAATTTGGCTCGCGGCTCAATATCTCGATCGAACTACCCATCACGATCGGCCGGCCGTGCCGATCGGCTTTTACGCGCCCGCGCACGATGACGTTGCCCCGGCGATTGATGATTGTCCGATGCTGCCGCAAAGCCGCGCCGCCCCACAACACTTGATACCGCCCGAATTGATCCGTCATATCCACCAGCAACATCGGTTCATTTGTAACCGACTTCAAGTGATGGTGCGCCAGGCGATTGCCCGCCAGCACGATGGAGCGATCGAGCGAGTCAGCGATCAAGCGACTGGATACGACATGTTCATGGGCTAATCGTTCGCTCAATAGATCGAGCGGATGCACACTCACTGGATAGCCCAATAAGTGTTCTTCCCACGCCAGTTGATCGGCGGGCGTGATTGAGCGTGGTGTGGGCGGGGCCGAAGCAGCCAGCAAACTCAACTGGGCGGTGTGGCGGCCATGCCACGGTTCACCTTCGATTTGAGCGAGCATCGCCGCTTGATCGCCCAATTGATCGAGCGCTTTCACTTTGATCAGATTGATCGTTTCCAGATGCAGCGGCCGCGCCCGCGCCAGAAAATCGTCGAGCGAAGTAAATGGGCGGTTGCGGCGGATCGCCTCAATCGTGATATGGGTTAATTCACGCACCTGGCCTAAACCCATCCACAAGGTTTGTCGATCCGGATCGAGCGTGAAGGCGTCATCGCTGTGATTGATGTGCGGAGGCATCACGCGCAGGCTTAAATTGCGGGCTTCGGCCACATACACGCGCGGCGAATAATAGCCACCCCACACCGCCAGACGCGCGGCCATGAATTCGGCGGGATAGTGCGTCTTCAAATAGATCATGCGATAGGCCACGGCGGCATACCCGGCGGCATGTGCTTTGGGAAAACCATAGCCCGCAAAGGCCGCCATCAAATCCCAGATTTGTTGCGCGACCTCAGTGTCAATGTGGCTGGTCGCGCGCGCGCCGTCGATGAACTTCAGCCGCAGCCGATCCATCTCATGTGCCGACCGGAACTTGGACATGGCGCGGCGCAGAATATCCGCTTGCCCCAGCGTGAACCCGGCCACCTCGTGCGCGATGCGCAGCACTTGTTCTTGATACAGAATCACACCATAGGTCTCGCGCAAAATCGGTTCAAGCGCTGGATGCAGATAAGTCGTCGGCTCTTGCTTCAGATGCCGCCGCACGAAGGCGTCTTTCAGGCCGCCCTTCAACGGGCCGGGTCGATACAGCGCCAGCGCGACGATCAGATCGTTGATGGTGCGTACCGACAGTTCGCGCAGCGTAAAGCGCATACCGGGACTCTCGATCTGAAAACCGCCGATCGTATTCGCCGACGACAATGTGGCTTGCGTGGCGGCATCGTTGTTGGGAATCGTGTCCAGCGAGAAGTTGGGCCGCGTGCGTTGAATCAACTCGGCGCAATCGGCCACCACAGTCAGGGCGCTGATGCCCAGCAGATCGATCTTGATCAAACCGGCGGCCTCGATGCCGTGTAGATCAAATTGCGTGATGGCTAAACCCTTCGTGGCGTGCTGCAACGGCACCCGTTCGGTGATTGGGCCCGGCGCGATGACGATGCCCCCCGGATGTACCGAGAGATGATGCGGAAAACCCGTCAGGCGTTGGCTGAGCAAAATCAACTCGTGTTCGACGGGATCGCGCGCTGAGGCGAGCAGATCGGCTTGTGCTTCCTGCGCTTCCTGTCGGCGCGCGGGATGCCACCAGCGCGGCAGGTGTTCGCTCAGGGCTTTGATGCGGCTTTCGCTGAGGCCGTATACCTTCGCTACTTCGCGCAGCGCCGAGCGCGGTTGCAAGGTCGCATACGTGCAGACCATCGCCACGTGCTCCGCGCCGAAGCGGCGATACACGTAATCGATCACTTCGTCGCGTCGGCGCGAGCACAAATCGAGATCGATGTCGGGCGGGTCGTGGCGTTCCAGCGAGAGAAAGCGCTCGAAATACAAATCGTGCGCGATGGGATCGACATCATGGATGCCCAGGCAATACGCGATCACCGACGACGAGGCCGAGCCGCGCGGCGAGATGGGCACGTGCCGCTCGCGCGCATAGCGCACGATGTCGGCGACCACCAGAAAATAGGGCGCAAAGCCCAGCGTATCGATGACGTGCGTTTCTTTCAACAGGCGCGCTTCGATCGACGGCGTGATTTCGCCATAACGCTGCTGCGCACCGTGAAGCGCCAGCGTCCACAGCTCATCGCGCGGCGTGCGACCGGCGGGCAAATCCATGTGCGGAAAGTGTAGCTGGCCCAACGGCAAATCGAAGCAGCAGCGTTCGGCGATGCGGTGCGTGTTCTCGATGGCGGCGGGCAGGTCGGCAAACCGCCGCGCGAGTTCGGCGGGGGCGATGAAGGATCGATCGGGTTGGGGCGGCACGTCGCGCAGTGGCCGACCTAAGCGCATGGCCGTCAGCGTGTGATAGATCCACGCGTCGGCGGTTGAGAGATACCGCACATCGGGCACGGCCACGATCGGGATGTGTAGCTGATCGGCGAGCGTGATCAACTCGGCAGACGTTTCATCCAGATCAGACAGCGCCAGATAGAAACGCTCGTCGTCGAATAGATCGCGCAATGCTTGAGCCGTGTCTTCGAGTCGATCGGGATCGGCGCAGCCCGGCCAGATTGCGATGAGGCCCTGATGATGAGACGTGAGATCATCAACGGTGAGACCGCGCGCAATGGCGCTTTCGCGCTGCGGTGAAACCTGCAGGCGCGTGATCAGGCGGCAGAGATTGGCATAGCCTTGCTCGTTTTGCGCCAGCAAAATGATCGGCGCATCGCCGAGAAAGGCCAATTCTGCGCCGATGATGGGTTGAATGTGCGCGGCGCGACATTCGCGCACGAAGTCGGTGACGGCGTAGAGCGCGTTGGTGTCGGTCAGCGCGAGCGCGGGCAAACTCAAGGCTTGCGCGTGCGCGACCAATTCGCTGATCGATGGCACGCCTTCGAGCAGACTCCAGTGTGAGTGAACGCGCAGCGGTACAGGCAGCATGGCGGCATTGTATCATTTTATGGCGCTGGCGGTTGGCGTATAATACATACGGAGGTAGATCGATGACGCCAATTATGGCAGGCTTGTTTGTGTTTGCAATGCGCGTGCTGGATATGTCGCTGGACACGCTGCGGCTGTTGTTTGTGATGCGCGGGCGCAAGGTATTGGCCGGCGGTCTGGGCGCCATTCAGGCGACGGTGTTTATTCTGGCGGTGAGTACGGTGCTGCAAGGCCCGTTGAATCCGCTGACGGTGATCGGTTATGCGGCGGGCTTTGGCGCGGGCGTGATCATCGGGATGATGGCGGAAGAGCGGCTGGCGATCGGCTATGTGATGTTTCGCATCTACTCACCGAGTCTGGGCGTGCAAATTGCGCAGGCGCTGCGCAACGCCGGATTTGCCGTGACCGAATTTGTGGCGCACGGGCGCGATGGTGAGATCACGGTGGTCAACTCGGCCGTGGCGCGGCGCGATGCACACACCGTGCATGACGTCACGCTGAAGGTTGATCCTGCGGCGTTTATCACGGTGGATGAAGTCCGCCCGTTGCAGCGCGGATTCTTCAGGCATTGAAGAAACCTCGCGCAAAGTGGCTAAGGGAATTGCCAAGGACTTTGCCTCTTTGCGTCTTTGCGTGAGAAGGTCTTGAAGTAAACACAATTATGTGACGGAGGTCATGATGCACTATCGTACATTTGGACGCACGGGTTGGTCGGTCAGTGATGTCGGTTACGGCATGTGGGGCATGGGCGGCTGGACCGAATCGGACGACGCGCAGTCGATGGCGGCGCTGCACCGTTCGGTGGAACTGGGCTGCAACTTCTTCGACACGGCGTGGGGCTACGGTGCGGGCCACAGTGAAGGCTTGCTGGGCCAGTTGGTGCGCGCGTATCCCGATCGGAAGTTGTACACAGCCACCAAGATTCCGCCTAAGAACTTCAAGTGGCCGTCACGGCGCGGCTATGCTCTCGAAGATTGCTTTCCACCCGATCACATCCGCCAGTACACTGAGTTAAGTTTGAAGAACCTCGGCCTGAGCAGCGTGGATTTGATCCAGTTTCACGTGTGGGAAGATGATTGGGCACAGGACGAGCGCTGGCAAAAGGCCGTGGCTGATCTCAAAGCCGAAGGGCTGATCAAAGCGATCGGCGTTAGCGTGAATCGTTGGGAACCCGATAACGTAGTCCGCACCCTGAAGACCGATCTGATCGATGCGGTGCAGGTGATTTACAACATCTTCGATCAGAATCCGGAAGACAATCTGTTCCCCGTCTGCCGTGAATTGAACGTCGCCGTGATCGCTCGTGTGCCCTTCGATGAAGGCACCTTGACGGGCACGCTTACGCTCGACAGTAAATGGCCGGAAGGCGATTGGCGCAACACCTATTTTGTGCCGGAGAATCTGAAATCCAGCCTCGCGCACGCCGACGCGCTGAAGCCGTTGATCCCGGTGGGCATGACCATGCCGGAGATGGCGATGCGCTTCATCCTGTCCAATCCCGATGTGAGCACGGTCATTCCCGGTATGCGCAAGATCAAGAATGTGGAAGCCAACATTGCGTGCAGTGATGCCGGGCCGTTGAGCGCGGATTTGCTCGGCCGGTTGAAGCCGCATCGTTGGGATCGCACACCGACGAGTTGGTCGCAGTAACGTCTACGATCATCAGGCTCGAATGTTGTCACCAGTTGATAGAGGAGTCAGCACGCCCACGTGCGGATCGCGCACAAACCGGCGTCTGGGGACGCCTGACTCCTCTCTTAACAAGTCATGGGGGAGGAACGCATGTCGATCTGGTTTGTGCAACCGACGCAAGATGGCTTTATGCAGCAGGCACGTGGGACAATGATCGAACATCTCGCCATCGAGTTTGTTGAGGTCGGCGATGATTATCTGACGGCGCGGATGCCAGTGGATGCGCGCACGATTCAGCCGTATGGCCTGCTGCACGGCGGTGCATCGGTGGCGCTGGCGGAAACGCTGGGCAGCGCGGCGGCCGCTTGCTGTGTGGATCCGGCACAGAAAATCGTCGTGGGACTGGACATCAATGCCAATCACGTGCGCGGCGTTCGATCGGGTTACGTGACCGGCACGGCGCGGCCCATTCATCTGGGCGGCTCGACGCAGGTGTGGGACATCCGCATCGTCGATGAGCGCGACAAACTGGTGTGCATCGCGCGCCTGACGATGGCGGTGCTCGATCGGGCGGCATGATGCGTCAACGTCGTGGTTGTCGTTACTGGCTCAAACTGCTGTCGGTTGGGTTGATCGGCGGCCTGCTGTTAGCGTATCTCGGCTATGTGCTCCTCAGTGCGGAAGCGTACATGCAACCGGCCCCTTATGCGATTGACCATACCCCGCTGGACGACGGCTTCGCTTATGAAGACGTCACGCTGAAGACGATCGATGGTTTCGATCTGAAAGCGTGGTATTTGCCCTCGCGCAACGGCGCGGCGATTATCCTGCTGCACGGCTATGGCGGCAATCGGTTGGAGATGTTGACTCGCGCCGGGCTGCTGGCAAGTCACGGCTACGGCGTATTGCTGTACGACGAGCGTGGTTCAGGTGAGAGCGGCGGCTCGCGCACCTTCGGCTGGCTGGATGCGCAGGATGTGTCATTGGCACTGAACTATCTGCAAAACAAGGCCGAAATCGATCCACAGCGCATCGGCGTGTTGGGCTTCTCCATCGGCGGCCAGATTGCGCTGCGAGCGGCCAGTCAGTCCGATCGCATCCGAGCCGTCGTTGCCGAAGAGCCGGGCTTTGCGCGCATCAGCGACGTGCCCGATATGCCCACGCTGGAAGACAAATACTATGTGGTGAGTTACTGGCTGGGCGAACGGTGGCTATCGTTGCGGACGGGTGTGCCCATTCCTGACGGCGTGATTGAGGTCCTGCCCCGTATCGCGCAGCGCCCGATTCTATTCATCGCGACCGGACAAGACTACGGGCGAACACTGGTGCGGTATTTCTTCGATCGAGCGAGTGAGCCAAAAGAGTGGTGGGAGGTGCCGGAGACCACGCACGGCGGCGGCCCGATCGCGCGGCCTGACGAATACGAGCGCGTGATCGTCGCGTTCTTCGATCGGGCGTTGGCGAAGTAGCCGCGTGCTATAATCCTTTCAATTCGATAAGTCCTCATGATTCTCCGGGAGGAGACGATGACGGACGAAATAACCCCGACAACCTCCATCAGCACGACCAGCGGCGGCGTCAACCTGGCTGGCGATCAGATTGCGATCGGCGGCGATGTCGTCGGCCGCGACAAGATTGTGCAGGGCTACACTGCCGCCGAAGTCCGCGCGCTGCTCGATCAGATCTCGACCACCTTTCAGCCCCGGCCTTTCGACGGGCGCTGTCCCTACCTCGGTCTTGCCAGTTATGACGAAGATACCGCCGATCTGTTCTTTGGCCGCGAACGCATCGTAATCGAGTTGATCGATCGCGTGCGCGAGGCGCGCTGGGTGTTCGTCACCGGACCGTCGGGCAGCGGCAAATCATCGTTGGTGCGCGCGGGCCTAATCCACGATCTAAAGCACAACGTTTTGCCCGATAGCGAACGCTGGTTGTATGAGTCGCTTAAGCCGGGGCGCGATCCATTGAACGAATTGGCCCGCGTCGTATCGAGTCTGGCGGGTACGTTGAATGCGGGTGAGGACATCCGCACCAGAGGCCAGACTGATCCCACGATCCTGCATCAGTGGGCCGAGATCGCGCTGAAAGATAAACGCGAGCGCCGCGCCGTCATCCTCGTCGATCAATTCGAGGAGACGTTCACGCAAGTCGCCAGAGAAGCCGAGCGCGTCGCGTTCTTGAACCTGTTGACGCACGCGGCGACCGTCGAGGGTGGTCGCGTCACGCTGGTGTTTGCGATGCGATCGGACTTTGTGTCTAACTGCGCGGCGTATCCGCAGCTCAACGACTTGCTCAATCAACAGTTCATGCAAATTGGCGTGATGACGCCTGCCGAGTTGGTGAGTGCCATCGCCCAGCCCGCCCTGCGCGTCGGCTTGAAAGTAGAACCAGAGTTGGTGACGCAGATCATCGCGGACATGAAGGGCGAACCCGGCG
>JAUQXD010000082.1 GCA_030834835.1 Thermoflexales bacterium
TTGCTATGCCCATGCGGACGCGGGTCGAGAGCAAGGCCCGCCGCGCACTTATCATCGGCTGGGTCATCGCGGCCATATGGGCCCATTAAACATCACATCTACCACTCGCGCAATTACCAATAACAGGAAAATAATAAGCGACAACAAAAGGAAACCCCCGCTCACTTGATCAGATGTGCCTCCCGCCTCACTCAATCGCGGCAACAGCTGTACAGAATAGTATATTCCCAGCACGCAGCCAGCAATGATTGCTATGTTGAACAGTTGGCCAAGCAACAGACCGATCAGCCCCACTACGATCGAGCCGAAGACTATGGCGCGTTGAGACATCCTACGAGAGCGTTGTTCTGCTGAACGCTGTGCTTCTTCTTGCCTTCTCTTTTGCTCGGCGGCTTGGGCTTTCTGTTGACGTGCATACTCAGCCCAACGCTGATCCTCTGTTGAACGCTGTGCTTCTTCTTGTCTTCTCTTTTGCTCGGTGGCTTGGGCTTTCTGTTGACGTTCATGCTCAGCCTGACGTTGGTCTTCTGCTCGCCGTCGCTTTCGATCTGCGCGTTGGCGATCAAAGGCCGCGCGCTTAACGGGATCGCAAATTACTTCATAAGCCTCATTAAGTTCTTGCATCCAGCGCGTGGCGTCTGAAGACGTATTCGCATCGGGATGGTATTTCTGCGCCAGTCGCCTGTAGGCCGCTTGCACCACTTCCGGGTCAGCCGATGGATCGATTTGCAGGATTTTATAGTAGTTCTTTTCAGGCATGGTTGTAAGCACTTGGCTCTAGTGATTAGGTGGCGCGCTTTGAAGAATAGCCGACAGGTTTTTTACCTCGGTGCCGCTTTCAGCGATATTGCAAATGGTTAGTCTGGTAAAATCTTTGTCGGCATATTCAGGGCATTTGAGCACATCATCTCGGTTGAACGACGTTCTTATATAGACTACTTCTACAATCTGGCCCTGAAGCTCGTTAAATATCAGCCCATTGCAGCATGTGATGACCATCCGGCGTGGTGGGGTACTATCTGCGCAATAAATGCTTCTACCAAAATCGTCTTCGCTCAGGAAACGAAACTGTCGATCATCAATTCGGACAAGTTGCCGTTTAACATACATGGCGACTTGATACTCTACACCCGAGATTTCCGTAAGTGCTTTTGCCGCTTCGTGGGCAAGTTGTTCTTCAAGAAACACAGCCACAACATTTCGTTTTTCATCTCGTAATGCCCATTCAAGTTTAGCCAAAAACGGATCGCTCATTGTGCTACTCCTTATGTGTCGCAATATCTCGATAGACCGCAAGGTGTTTCTCGCCTTTCACCTGCCGGTTCCAACTTTGATTGATCGTATTGCTAAACTGCGCTTTAAGCGTGCGCATTACTTCTTCAAAGAGAGGGATAGCGCAATTGCTTCATCCAACTTTAAAGAACGTCCCAGCTCGGGTTCGGACAAATCCCTAGGCCGAATATCAGGTTCCACTCTATCCTTTATCATACAGAATTGCACGTTGCTCGGTTGATCAGTCCATTGAGAAACGTGAATAATACGTCTTTGGTTTTCGACTTCGTATTCTGTTTCTGTTACGCCTTGAGTATTATCGTCAGTTTTCTGCACGAGGGGCCTGCCCATCATTCGTCCATAGAATTCGACCTCTCTCCGTCCGTAGATTGTGTCGACCGGTAATTTGAAGGTTTCCACCTTGTACTCCTTTAGTTTAGTGTTCGGGTTAAAGACACGGTTTCTCTACAAATCTGCTCATTCAGCGGTATGTAACTGCAATGCATACGTCTTTCCGGAAACTCTCGTCAGTATAGTCCAGACCATCATCTCTGGTCAACTGTTGAATGTCACGTTGCCTTTCGTTTCGCGCACACTCCGCCTCCTTACGGATCGTACGCGTGAATACATCATCCACTTTTCAGCCTACGCCGCCGATGCTATAATACTCGCGCAACTCATCTTCCCCCATTTGGAGGCTCTGACATGACAGCACCCGATCGAGTGAACGCAACCTTGACCGCGCAGGACATCGCCGATCTGAATGCAGCGGCGACGACGTTGGAAACGAAGTTGGCCTTCAGGATCGGCCTCTCGCCGGAAGAACGGCAGGCTATCCCCAAGATGGGCGTCAGCGGCAATGACTTCGTCCGCGATGTCCTGATCGCCGCTGAACAAAACCCTGCCCTCATCCCGGCTGTTATCGACATTGCCGGAGCACGCCGGGACTATAATCTGGTGAATGACTTAACGCCGATTGTGGCCCGCCTGCAAAACCTGCTCGAAGGTCTCAACGACACATTGTTGGAAGCGGGCAGTGAAGCCTTTGTCACCTCGCTCGAAGCCTACGACATCCTCAAGCGGCTGGGCAAGGGCACCGCTCTGGATGAGTCCCTGAAGAAGATGAGCCGCCGCTTTGCCAGACAACCTCGTCAGCCAAAGCCGCCGGTTGAAGGCACACCGTCCGCGTAAGTCCCATCGACGGTTACAGGTCAAACCTGTTACGTTGGAGGTCAAACCTGCAATTTTCGAGTTCCACCCCTCAAAAGTTCGAGGTCAGAACTGCGGTTTTTGAGGCAAACATCTGGTAAATTACGGTTCCGAACTGCAAATTTGCAGTTCGGAACCGCTTTTTTGGAGGTAAAGGCCGCTCCATTTGACCTCAAGGCCGTAATTTTTCACGTAGTTTGCTATTAAATTGCACTTCCGGGCCGCATGATTACAGTTCGGAACTTCGCAATTGCAGTTCTGGACTGTTTACGTCATTCCCGCGCAGGCGGGAATCCAGCGACCCGATCAGCAAACTTGCCAATGGTCAGTATGGATGCCCAATAGAAACGTTCGGGCATGACTAACCGTAAACCAAACTGAAATCCGCCCGAATCCGCACCCGACGCGCGTCTCGCCTCGACGGTATGCCGCTATCGGGAGGCCGCCAGACCTCAAAGGTTTTGAGTGACGGTCAGGCACAGGCAGACGGTCATTCGATATGATCGGCCAGCAAGGCCAGCCAGCTGGTAAAAACCTTTGAGGTCTCCATCGCTGAGCGGTTCTTTGGACGCGGATTAGATTGTCGCTGCGCCCTCGCCGGTTAGACTTGCGTTGCAATCTACCCCAAACCATTCAAACTACGTAGAATCCCTTATTGACGCTAATCTTCAGTTCATCTATACTGACAGCATCTTTCATCTTTTTGTCGTTTGCCTCACCAGCTGGTATAATCGCTACATAATTTATTGGTTTCATTCGCCCGGTTTATTGACCGGGTAACGTCACCGTTCATCAACTTTTTTTTCGTGAAGACGTGACGCATGAAACGCACCGCCGCAGCATCGCCAGCTGCACGCCCGTTTCGGGCCAGCGGTCCGCGTACCTTCCAGATGTGAGAAACGGCCGGCTCCCGGCATATCAGGGAGCACTTGGTTAGGCCACTTGGTTGTAAACGTGCCGCACGAGCGGTGCGTGGTAGGGAATTGGGTGGAGTCGCCCGAAGAGGACGTTGTGTGCAGAACAGGCACTTAATCGGTCGCATCCCGTAGCGCAACCGCCACCCAATAGGTGGCGCCGCCACCCCGTAGGGGGCGCTGCCGCACACCTGCTTCCCGGCCAGTCTAACCGGGCCGTGTTTATCATCATCGCAACGAGTCCATCGCGGACAACTGTTTGCGCGCCGGCGAGCTGTGGCTGATTCAGTCACGGCTCGTTTTGTTTGGAACAGACGGATGACGGAAGACGCTGGACGGAATCTGACCGTTGCTCGTCCACCGTCGTGAGATCTACTGCTCAGCCGTCATGCCCGAATGCATCTGTCGGGCATCCAGATTCACGGCTGACATAGCCTCTGGATTCCCGCCAGAAGCGCGCGGGAATGACAGTGCCGCCGTGAACTGAGTAACCCACGGGAATTGATTATGGCCGGAACGATCACGGCGCTCGTCGCGCAAAAGAAAAACAAAGATCGCGTCAACGTCTACCTGGACGGCGAATTCGCCTTTGGGCTGGCGCTGATCGAGGCGCTCAAACTCAAGCGCGGGCAGGTGTTGACGGATGCCGACATCGACCGGCTGCGCGGCGCGGACGACATCGAAAAGGCGCATGAGAAGGCGCTGCGGTTTCTGGCCAACCGGCCGCGCAGCGAATGGGAAGTGCGCCAGAACCTGGCCAAAGCCGAGTTCGACGGCGACACCATCGATCGGGTGGTGGACCGCCTGACTGGTGTGGCCCTCATCGACGACGCCGCGTTCGTGCGGTACTGGCTGGACAATCGGGCGCAGTTCAATCCGCGCGGGCAGGTGGCCCTGCGGCAGGAATTGCGGCGCAAAGGCGTCGATCGCGCCGTGATTGATGAAGTGCTGGCCGCTGCTGATCAAACCGATGATCAAGCCGCCATCCAATCGGCCTTAGCCAAAGCCGATCGGTTCCGCCAACTTCCGCAGGCCGAGTTCGCGCAGAAGTTAAGCGCGTACCTGCTGCGGCGCGGTTTCAACTATGAAGCCGTGCGCCAGGCGGTGGCGGCAGCGTGGCAGGCGACACGCAATGAGGAATCTGCGGGGAATTATTCTTTCGACACATTAGAGGAGTGACCATGGAAGGCGTATTCTTAATAGTTGGACTGCTCGTCGGCGCAGTGGCCGGAGCGGTAATCGGAGTTCGGATAGGCAGTCGAAACACCCTGACGCAGCTGAAGGCGACCCGTCAGGACCTGGAACTTGAGCGTGTCCGCACGATCGAAGAGGCGGAAATCAAGGCGAAAGAGGTGCTGCTGGCCGCCAAGGCCGATGCGTTGAAGGTGCGCGACGAAGCCGAAGCCGAGCAAAAGCAGCGCCGCATCGAGTGGCAGCGCGAGGAAGAGCGGTTGTCCAAGCGGCGCGAGGAACTCGATCAGAAATTGGAGCGGGTCGACCAGCGTGAGCGCAAGAGCAACCAGCGCCAGAGCCAGCTGGACAAGCTGCAAAACGATGTCGAGAAGATGCGCTCGACGATTGTGGCTGAAGTGGAACGGGTGGCCGCGTTGAGCCAGGCCGACGCCAAGAAAGAACTGCTGGCGATGGTCGAAGCCGAAGCGCGCGGCGACATGGCGCGCGTCATCCGGCAGGTTGAGGCCGAGACAAAAGAAGAGGCCGATCAGAAGGCGCGCGAAATCGTGGTGCTGGCCGTGCAGCGCGTCGCCACAGAACAGGCCGCCGAAGTGGCCGTTTCGGTGGTGCCGCTGCCCAACGACGAAATGAAGGGCCGCATCATTGGCCGCAACGGGCGCAACATCCGCGCCATCGAGCGGGCCACGGGTGTGGACATCGTGGTGGACGACACGCCCGAAGCGGTGACCCTGTCGTCGTTCGATGCGGTCCGGCGTGAAGTGGCGCGCATCGCGCTGACCAAGATGATTCAGGATGGGCGTATCCATCCCACGCGCATCGAGAAACTGGTCGAAGATGCCGAGGCCGAAGTCGAGCGCGTCATCAAAGAAGAAGGCGAACGCGCGGCCATCGAAGCCGGTGTGCCGGGCCTGCATCCTGAGATTTTGAAGCTGCTGGGCCGCCTGCGATTCCGCACGTCGTACGGGCAGAATCAGCACCACCACGCCATCGAGTCCTCGCGGCTGGCGGCGATTCTGGCCGCGGAGTTGGGCGCGGATGTGAAGGTGGCCAAGACGGCGGGCCTGCTGCACGACATCGGCAAGGCAATCGATCACGAGTTTGAAGGCACGCACACCAAATTGGGCGTGGAGTTCATCAAGCGTTTTGGCGTCAACAATCCCAAGATCCTTAACGCCATTGCCGCGCATCATCACGAAGAAGAGCCGCTATGCATTGAGGCCGTGATTGTCGAAGTGGCCGACGCGATCTCAGGCGCGCGGCCTGGGGCGCGGCGCGAGAACGTGGAGACCTTCCTGAAGCGCGTGCGTGATCTGGAAGACATCGCCACGTCACAGCCGGGCGTGGCTGAAGCCTATGCCATTCAGGCCGGGCGTGAGGTGCGTGTGGTGGTCCGACCGGACGACATCGACGATCTGGCGTCGCTGCAATTGAGCAAGACCATCGCCAAGAAGATCGAAGAGTCCATGCAATATCCGGGGCAGATCAAGGTAACCGTGATTCGCGAGACACGCTCAGTGGAGTATGCGAAGTAGTGGTTGGTAAACGGGTAAATTAGTCAACTGGTCGATTGGTCAATCAGTAATCGGTTAATCGGAAATAGAGGCGGCGGACAGATGAAGACATCTGCCCGCCGCTTTTTGATTACCACTTGACCGATCACCAATCTACCAATCTACCGATTACCAATTTACCGATCGACCGATTGACCGATCACGGCAAATAGATACGCGGATTTTGCAGCGACCCCAGATAGCGAATCTCGAAGTGGACGTGCGGGCCGGACGATCGGCCGGTGCTGCCGGAATAGGCAATGACCTGGCCGCGGTCCACGCTCTCGCCGAGCGACACCGCAAATGAATTGTTGTGCGCGTACCACGTCTCATAGCCGTTGCCATGATCGATGCGCACCAGATAGCCGTAGCCCACATCCGTCCAGCCCACGAATGAGACGTAGCCGCTGTCGGCCGCGTAGACGGGCGTATTGGGCGGCACGGCAACGTCGATGGCGCGGTGGCCCGACCAGTAGTCCTGGGTGATGCGCCCCAGCACCGGCCAGCGGAATTGCCCGGAGCCTGTCGCACCGGTCGGCACCGGCCCCGAGTACGAAGTAACCACTTTGGTGATCAGCGGCTTCGACCCACCGGCGACGATCAACTTCATGCCGGGCGTGATGTTGAAATCGGGCGGCGTCAGGTTGTTCCACGGTACATCGGTGATGGCGGTGGTCTCGACCTTGTATTTCTGGGCGATGCTGGAGAGTGTGTCGCCGTCTTTGACTTCGTGGTACACGCCGTCGATCGGCAGGATGATGACCTCCTGACCGATCTTAAGCAGATCGGGCGTGTCTTCGATCGCCGGGTTGGACCACATCAACGTCTCGGGTTGCAGGCCGTAATAACCGGCGATACCCTGCACGGTATCACCCGACTGCACGATGTAAACTTCCACGTCACGCCGGGTGCGGAAGGGGATCGTGGTGTGGGCGTCGGCCAGGCGGGAGACGATGTTGGAATCGGCAAACAGGCCGCGATCAAGAAACATCTCGGTGGCCGACGAGTCAGCCGTAGCACTACTGGCCGGGCTGTTTGGAACGTCGAGCGGCACGGTTTGGCTGGCGGCGTGCGAGGGCCGGTTCAAAAACAAAGCGGCGATGACCACGGCCAGCACGGTCAAATGCGCGGTGTAGCGGGGCACAAATTCCGTGGCGCGCCACAGACTGGTCGCCAGCCAGGCGATGAGATGAACGATCTGCACTTCGAAAGACGCGGCGCGCGATGCGGCGGAACCGGCCGAATCGTGCACTAACCGATCGGGCGGCGTAGGC
>JAUQXD010000853.1 GCA_030834835.1 Thermoflexales bacterium
CAGCGTCTGCTCGCGCTCGTCGTGCGAGCCGCCCAGGCCCGCGCCACGATGGCGGCCGACCGCGTCGATCTCGTCGACAAAGACGATACACGGGCGGTGTCGCTTGGCCTGATCGAACAGGTCGCGCACGCGGGACGCGCCCACGCCGACGAACATCTCGACAAATTCGGAACCGCTGATGCTGAAGAAGGGCACGCCTGCTTCGCCTGACACCGCCTTGGCCAGCAGCGTTTTACCGGTGCCCGGGCTGCCGACGAGCAGTACGCCCTTGGGGATGCGCGCGCCCAGCGCCACGAATTTTTCGGGTTCCTTCAAGAACTCGACCACTTCCTGCAAGTCATGCTTGGCTTCTTCCGCGCCGGCCACGTCTTCAAACGTCACCGTGGGATGCTCACCCGTGAACATGCGCGCCCGGCTCTTGCCAAACGACATGGCCTGATTGTTGGTGCCCTGCGCCTGTCGGAACATGAAGTAGATCAGGCCGACGACGAGCAGGCCGGGCAGCAGGAAGCTCAGTGTGCTCAGCCATGTCCCCCACTCCGGCGGACGATCGACCGAGTACTTTACTTTGGACCACGCCTCTTCTGAAACGCCCAGTGATTTCAACTGCGTCGATAAATCGGTCGACGGGTCCTTGCGCGAGGTGATGACATCGCCGCCGGTCTGCGCCACGCGGACATCGTTATCGATCACGTTGACCGAAGTAACCTTGCCGCTGTTGATCAGCGCCGCCACTTGCGACAACGGCACATCTTCTGACTGCGTGGTATTGCCGCGCAGCGCGGTAAAGATAATCGCGCCGATGGCGATCACAATGATCAGGTACACAAAATTATTTCTGGGTCGTGCTGTATTCACCGGAACCTCCCGTTAAGCCTTTCTCACATGCTTTTTAGTGACGACTGTCGAGATTATACCCCACTTCGAATGACCCTGCTATTAGAAATAAGCTAGTGGTAGGGGTGAAATTGGAGGTTGGACGTTGGCGGACGGGCGTTGGACGATGGAGGATGGAAATTGGAAGTTGGAGTGCGATCACCTGAATGAGTTTGTTGATTGACACGCTCGGGCTTCAGGCGCGCCAGTAGGCGTCGAGGTCGTGATAACTTTGACTCGGCATACAGGCCTCCAACCTCTAACTTCCAACCTCCAATTTCTACGGCAAAACGGTGATCTGTCGAATGAGGATGCTGTCGGAGTTGACGGTGGCTTTGCCCGGATCGGCAACGGGCAAGCGGTTGAGCGGCTGGCCGGTGGGATACAGACCGACGCGCAGTTCATACACGCCCGGCGGCAGATCGGCGGGCACGTCCATCGCATACCGATCGGTCACCGTGATGCCCGGTGTCCACGACGGCGTGGGGGCTGTGCCCGCGCCCGGCTCGGTATCGATCTGCTGGCGCAGCTGACCATTGGCATCGATCAGATGCACGAAGACGGTATAGGGCGTGGTGATGCGGCCCTGGCCGCGCCAGAACAACGTCAGATCGATCGCCAGACCGCGCTTGATCTGATCCAGCGGCAGATTCGCGGCGTCGAGTGTGATCTGATCCGACAGGTTCACGCTCAGCGTCACCGTGGTGCCGCCACTCACCGTCAACGTCAGCGGCTGGCTGGCGGCCAGCGGCAGACCGGCGGGCGGTTCCTGCTTCAGAATCTTGTGGTACGGTTCCTGGCTGTATTCTTCGACCAGGTGGATGTCCCAGCCATAGGGCGTCAGGCCCGCCTCCACTTCTTCATACGTAAAGTTCAACACATTGATCATCGGCGAGATCTGCGGGCCTTGACTCAGGTTAATCTCGACCGGCGAATTGCGCGGCACACGACGGCCCGCTGGTGGATCCTGGGCCGCCACAGAACCGCTGGGGATTTGCGCGTCAAAGCGCCCCGGCCCGATGACGAGTTGCAAGCCCGTTGTCCCGGCCAGCTGTTCCGCGTCTTTCTGCGTCAGTCCGATCAATTTGGGGATCAGCACCTGCTCTGCAAACGGCGGCAACGTCGCTTCACCGGCGGCGGTGGGGTTGGGCGATGGTGTCAGCGCGCCAGCCTCAACCGGCGGCGGCGCAGAGTACGCGCGCAGCACCAGGAACAACAGCGGAATCAATCCGATCACGGCGATGGCGGCCAACGCACCGAGAATCCAGCCCAACCAATCGGTCCCGGTCGGCGCGGCCGGCGCAGCTGTACCGATCGGGCGCGCGGCGACCGCCGCCGTAGTCGAATCCGATCCCACATTGATCGGCACAGCGGCCTGATAGCCCGTCCGCTGATCGGCCATCCGGCGATAATCCATCAGGGCGCGGCCAAATTGATCGGCGGTGCGATACCGCGCAGCGGGGTCCTTCGCCATCACTCGATTGACGATCTGCTCGATCTGGATGGGCACGGCGGGATTGAGCGCGGTGAGCGGCGGCGGCTCGTCTTGCACGTGCTGCATCGCCAGCGATTCGTGGTCATCCGCGTCGAAGGGCAGCCGCCCCGATAGCATTTCGTACATCACCACACCCAGGCTGTACACATCGCTGGCGGGCGTGGGCGGCTCGCCGCGCGCCTGCTCCGGCGAGAAGTAGTGGGGCGTGCCCCAGACGGTCTCGACGTTTTGTGGCAGGCTTTGCGAGATGGCGCGCGCGATGCCGAAGTCCGTCACTTTCAGGCGACCGTCGGGCGTCACGATAAGGTTCTGCGGTTTCACGTCGCAGTGCACCAGCCCGGCGCGATGCGCGTAACCCAGCGCCGCGCAGGCCTGCGCCATCAAATCGATCGCGCGATCCATCGGCAGCGGCGACTCGGCGCGGATCACGCCCTTCAGATCGCGGCCTTCGACAAACTCCATCACGATGTACGAGCGATTGCCGTCCTGACCGTAGTCGTACACGGTGACGATGTTGGGATGCGCCAGATTGGCCGCGGCCTGCGCTTCGCTTTGAAAACGCGCGCGAAAACCCGAGTCTTCCGCGAAGTTCTCGCGCAGAATCTTCAGGGCCACCACGCGATTCAGTGTGAGGTCGTGGGCTTTGTAAACCACGGCCATGCCGCCGCTGGCGACCTGCGCCAGCAAGCGATAGCGATTGTTGAGAATGTAGTCAGACATGGGCAATTGGCAATGAACAATTAACAATGAACAATGACAAATGACAAATGACAGTTGAATGATCAGCACCGGTCTATCGTCATCTGTCAATCAGCAACGGTTGCTATTGTACCGCAATTCGACAAAGTGCGGTTGTCAAATAACGGGGCAATCAACTATAATCAGCGCAAACCATGAGCAACGATCAGCGTTCACCTGCTTCACCCGGTTCCGACACGCGCGCCACCGTCATTTACAATCCGGTGTCCGGCACCCACAACGTCGGCGCAGCTTTACCCGACGCTGTGGCCGTGCTGCGCGAACGCGGCTGGCAGGTCGATGTGCAGGCCACACAGTGTGCGGGCGATTTGCAGCGGCTGGCCGCGCAGGCGCGCGATCAACATCAAGATGTGGTGCTGGTCGCCGGTGGCGATGGCAGCATCAATGAAGCGGCCAATGCGTTAGCGACGAGCAATGTAGCGCTGGGCGTCCTGCCGAGTGGCACGGCCAATGTGTGGGCGCGGCAGATCGGCGTACCCGTGCCGCTGCCGCTGTATGTGCAACAGTTGTCGGATGCGGCGCGATCGATGGCCGACGGCATCATCCGCCCGATCGATCTGGGGCGCGCCAACGGCCGCTATTTTGTGCTGTGGGCGGGCGTGGGCCTGGACGCGCACGTTACCGCGCAGATCGAGCCGCGGCCGCCGTGGGTCAAACGCTTCGGCATCGTGGGTTACACCTGGCGCGCGTTCTGGATCGCCACGAAGTATCGCGGCACGCGCATGACGATCACGATCGATCAACGCGAGATCAAGTGCCGGGCGTTGATGGTGCTGATCAGCAACGCGCAGTTATACGGCGGCATCGCGATGGCGGCGCCGGACGCCCGGCTCGACGATGGCTGGCTGGACGTCTCGGTCTTCAAGGGCGGCAGTTTTCGCGAGGCGCTGCGACACATGGCGCTGGTCTTACTGCGGCGCACAGCGCAGGATGCGGATGTCATCGAACTGCGCGGTCAGCGCTTGCACATCCGCGCCAAACGGCCATGCTACGCGCACGTGGACGCGGAACCGAACGGGCAGACGCCAATCGCGATTGAGGTGGCGCCGCGCGCGCTGAATGTGATCGTGCCGCGGCAGGCTGCGCCAACGCTGTTTGTCAATTCAACTTCATCACAGGAGTGAGCATGGGAAAGTTAAAGTGGTTGTTGGCCTTTGCGCCGATCGCACTCATTGCCGAACTGGCGCACTGGGGCGATCTCATTATTTTTGCTACTTCGGCGCTGGCGGTGATTCCGCTGGCGGGCCTGATGGGCGTTGCGACGGAAGCGCTGGCGGAGAAGACCGGGCCGCGCATCGGCGGCCTGCTCAACGCCACGCTGGGCAATGCGGCGGAGTTGATCATCACACTGTTTGCCATCCGCGCGGGGCTGCTCGATCTGGTGAAGGCATCGATCATCGGCTCGATTCTGGGCAATCTGCTGCTGGTGTTGGGCCTGAGCATTCTGGTGGGCGGCCTGAAGAACGGGCTGCAGAAGTTCAATCGGGGTCACGTGGGTCTGGATGCCACGATGACGATCCTGGCCGTGATCGCCATCAGCGTGCCGTCGATCTTCAACGCGGCGATCGAGCCGGATACGCTGCGCGTGGAAGAGCTCAGTTTGACAACGGCGGCGGCGATGCTGTTGATCTACGTGCTCTCGATTGTGTATCAACTGCGATCGCGCACGGCTGAGGACGTGGAAGCGGGACCGCAAATCAAGCCATCGCACAGCGGCCCGCACTGGACGACGAAGCAAGCACTGGGTGTGCTGGGCGCGGCCACAGTGGGCATTGCCTTGATGAGCGAGTTTCTGGTTAGCTCAGTCGAGGGTGTGACGGCGACGCTGGGCTTCAGCGAATTCTTCGTCGGCATCATCATCGTGCCCATCATCGGCAATGTGGCCGAGCATCTGGTGGCGGTGCAGGTGGCCGCCAAGAACCAGATGGATCTCAGCCTGTCGATCGCACTAGGCTCCAGTTTGCAGATTGCGTTGTTTGTCGCGCCGGTGCTGGTGTTCGTGAGCCTGGCGATGGGCCAGCCCCTGACGCTGGAATTCAACGGCTTCGAGATGATCGGTCTGACGGCAGCGGCCGTGATTGCGGCGTTTGTGTCCATTGACGGCGAATCGACCTGGCTGGAAGGCGCAATGCTGCTGGCCGTATACGTGATCCTGGCGCTGGCGTTCTTCTTCCTGCCGGCGGCGATGTAAGCAAATGAACCGGTTGCACGGGTGGGAACGGCATGATATAATCTCGCCCAGCTTCCTGACAGGAGAATTCTCGTGCAAGTCTATTTGAACATCGCTCAGATCATCGTGTCCATCGCGTTGATCGTCATTGTTATCTTCCAGGCGCGCAGCTCGTCGGCGGGCAGCATGTTTGGCGGCTCGGACAGCTCAGTGTATCGCACCCGCCGCGGTGTGGAGAAGACCATTTACAATGCGACCATCTTCCTGGCCGTGTTGTTCTTCGTGCTGGCGCTGTTGAATGTGCTGGCGGTCAGCTAACGTCGCAGACACGCTGTCCGGCAGGTCCGGCCGCGACCGGTCAAAGGCTTAACTTCAGGGGTGCTGTGGCCGTCAGGCTGCAACACCCCTCTTGTGTCCCTGGGCATCGCGTCTAGTCAATTCGCACAGAGTGCGTTAAGCTGGAGGTTGGAGGTTGGAGCGTGGTTCGACATATTCGCTGGCAAGTGGGCCTCATCACCATCGGCGTGCTGTTGTTGGGCGGCCTGATGGTCTATCTGGCCACAACCTTTACCATTCAACGCGAACCGGCGCCCGGCGGCACGTACGTCGAAGGTCTGATCGGTTCGCCGCAGTTCGTTAATCCGCTGCTGTGCCAGTACAACGAAGTCGATCGCGATCTTTGCGCGTTGATCTTCAGCGGCCTGCTGCGCTACGATGAGCGCGGCCTGCCTCAACCCGATCTGGCCGAGCGCTGGGACATCTCGGCTGACGGTCTGGTGTACACCTTCCACCTGCGACCGAATGCGCGCTGGCATGACGATCAACCCGTCACCG
Source organism: Thermoflexales bacterium (assembly GCA_030834835.1). Taxonomy (GTDB): domain Bacteria; phylum Chloroflexota; class Anaerolineae; order Fen-1058; family Fen-1058; genus JAGOBP01. The sequence continues at coordinate 6,135 of JAUQXD010000853.1, forward strand.
CCACCGACGTAGTCTTTACCCTGCAGCTGCTGCAAGACCCCAACTATCCCGGCTCGCCCGATCTGGCCGCACTGTGGCGCACCATTCAAGTCGTCGAGGTCAACAGCCTGACGATACAGATGACGCTGCAAGAACCGTTGACGCCGTTTTTGCAATACTGCGCGATCGGGATTTTGCCCTATCACGTGCTGTCGACAGTCTCAGCGGGCGAACTGGCCGACGTACCGTTCAACCGCAAACCGATCGGCAGCGGGCCGTTCAAAGTCGAAGCCTTCGGCAGCGGTGATCCGGGTCAGCCTCAGCACGTGTTGCTGGCCGCCTATTCGGGCTACTATGGCCGCCAGCCGTTCATCGCCAAGATCGACTTCAAGTTCTTCACCGACTTTCCATCGATGTTAGCGGCCTATCGCGCCGGAGAAATCCAGGGACTCGATCAAGTTCCAACCGGCAGTCTGGCTGCGGTGCGCGATATGCCTAATCTTAATCTGTATACCGCACCCGTCGCCGCCTACACCATGATCTTCATGAACCAGGGCGATGACACCCTGCCATTTTTCCAGAATCAACAGGTGCGTCAGGCGTTGTTGCTCAGCCTCGATCGACAAAAGATGGTCGAAGGCGTGCTGCACGGTCAGGGCCTGATCGCCGACAGCCCGATCATTCCGGGTACATGGGCATATGCCAGCGGTCTGCCGCCGGTGCTGCCCAACGTGGAGCAAGCGCGCCAGCTGCTCAATCAGGCCGGCTGGCGATTCCCATCCGCCTCACAACCGGCGGTCGATAAGACGGGGGAATCGATCGCACCGACGCCGACTTCCACACCCAAAATCAAAGAACCACCGGTTCGCGTCAAGGACGGCGTGCCGATCTCCTTCACCCTGTACACGAAGAACGATCCAATTCAAGTGGCACTTGCCGAATCGATCGCCGCGCAATGGCTCGAGGTGGGCGTCAGGGCCAGCGTTGTCCCGGTCCAGGCTGGTCTGGTCAGCAACTATCTGGCGCCGCGCACCTATCAGGCCGCGCTGGTGGAAGTGCAGCTGCCCAACGATCCCGATCAATATCCGTTCTGGCACGAAACACAGGCGGCCGCACCGGGGCAGAATTATTCGCAATTCAAAGATCGCGACGTCAGCGAAGTGCTGGAACAGGCCCGCCGCGCCGCCGATTTGCAGTCGCGTATCGATCAGTATCGCAAATTCCAGGAGATGTTCATCGACCGCGTGCCGGGCATTTTGATTTACTATCCGGTCTACACGTATGCTGTTAGCGAAAAAGTCGTCGATGTGCAAATCGGCCCGATCGCGCATCCGGCCGATCGGTTCCGCACCCTGCCCGATTGGTATGTTATCACCCGGCGTGTGATCGCCAGCAATACATCGCGGCTCAAATGAACGCGCTCGCTTGAGCGCGCTCGTTTTGAGCGCTTGACAATTCGATCCGATTTGGTAAAATGGTGACGTGCCGCCGGAGTGGCGGAATTGGCAGACGCGCTACGTTCAGGGCGTAGTGAGGGTTCCCTCATCTGGGTTCAAATCCCAGCTTCGGCACTCAAGAAGCCCCAGGCTGGTCCGGGGCTTCTTCGTTTTACCATGAGCGAAATAATGAAGAGTCAACAGCGTTGGCAAATCTGGAAGTCGCCCTATTTCTGGCTCATCACGGTGGCGTTGTTAGCCTTGCCGCTGTTGGCTGACTTCAACGTGCGTCTTGCGTACAGTCGGCAGCTCACGGCCGAAGAGGCCCAGCTCCAACAACAGATTGCTGATGAACAGGCCCGCCAGGCGGCGCTGAAAGAATTGGAACAGTACGTCAAGTCGGATGCCTACGTCGAGCATTGGGCGCGCATGGCGCGTCTGACAAAGCCGGGTGAAGTGCCCGTCGTTCCAGTGCCGACGGAACTCGATCGCAAGGTTGGCGCTGCGCAATCCACGGCGCGCACAGCGAATGACATCCACAGCGAATGGTGGCTGGTGTTATTCGATCGGACGCCGAGTCCTTGACGGAACTTGCTCCGAGTGGTACAATCTTCGGGCGCAAACAAACGCGCACCAACATCGCGGGGTAGAGCAGTGGCAGCTCGTCGGGCTCATAACCCGGAGGTCACAGGTTCGAATCCTGTCCCCGCTACTGAGTGACACCGTAGACCGCAAGGCTACGGTGTTTTCGTTACCTGACGGTCTGAGGTTCACGGTCCTGTTGCCCCAGGAGGATTTCCGAATGAACCGTAGAACGTCAGGTTCCATGACTTTGTCCAGGGCAACCGAAGGCTTTTTGCAGTACAAAGCGGCCGAAGGACTCAGCCCCAACACCCTGCAGGGCTATCAGCGGGATTTGAAGCTGTGGCTGGAATACGCGGGGGACGTCGCGGTCAGCAAGATCACGACGCATCAGATTCAGGCCTACCTCGTCTGGCTGCGCACCGATTACGAACCGCGCCGGTTCAGCGGCGACAAGCAGGCTCTGGCTTCAAAAACCATTCACAACTGCTACATCAGTTTGTCGGCCTTCTTCGGCTGGGCCAGCCGCGAATTCGAGCAGCCTAACCCCGT
>JAUQXD010000854.1 GCA_030834835.1 Thermoflexales bacterium
CTCGACATCGGCGAGCGCGCGGCGAAGCTGCTCGGTGTGCCGTTCGTCTTCAGCAAGACGAAACGCCCGCTGGAGGTGATTGAGGCCAACGACACCGTCGTCATTTCCAGCGTAGGCAACGAGGGCCTGTCGTTTCCAGTGCGCCGCGTAATCGAGTTGAGTTTTCTGTATGGCAGTGGCATGGAAGCCGGGCAGCGCCTGGGCCGACTGGCGTATGAAGTGGTTGGCGACGATCACCCGGGCGAGCATCACATCTTGATGACGCCGGACGAATATTCGCGACACAACAAACGGCTGATGATCTACTACCAGTGGGGTCTCGATGTGAACGTGCGCGTGCCCGACAGCGGTCGCACAACCGGGCGATCTCTATTGCGTGCGCCACGGGTCACCCACTCAAAGCCGGCGTCGTCCCGTGTGCGCCGCGGGCCGTCTGTCAGATCAGAGCCGGCTGATCGGTCCGAAGTGGAACCTGCTGACGAAGTATCACAGGTCCTGGATCTGCCGGCCGTCGCGGGCAGGATCACCAGGGCCCAGGCGGCCGTGGGCAAGAGCACGGCGCCGTTTGTGGCGCGAGCTTTTCGGCTCTGTTATCGAGCGGCCTTTGCGCCGGCCGAGATTGCCGCGGGCAAGGGCTTGGTCAACCAGGCCAACATATCCCGGTACCGCTCGGCCTGCAAGGCCTTGCGCGATGCCGGCTTGTTTGTCGAAGATGCCAGCGGCCGCTTCACTGTCAGTCACGACGAAATCGCGCGGTTGCAATCACTTGCGCAGCAAATGAAGCGATAAAGAGGCTCGACCTTCGAAGGAGGTCAGGGACATGAACCGCGACGCATTGGAACTCCAGGCCAATCAAATTGAACAGACGTTAGCACAGTATCAGGCTCCGGCGCAGAGAAACTGACGGGGCGCGGCGACTTCATTGCAGTGACCGGGCCAGGCACAATTCGTTTTCAGGCGGCTTTCATCGCACCCGACCATCTGGCGACGATTGCGCAGCAGTTGAAACACGGCTTCGCGGGCAGCGACATTCTGGCCTCGGCCCGGCAGGAATTCGTGGCTCACGCGGTTTCGCGCCATTAGGCATGCAGCACACATTCGGTAAGGATCTCGCCGTGGATATTCTCAAGTGGCTCGACCTGGATTCGCAAACACTCACCGCTCTGATTATCGGTGCGGTCGTCGTGCTGATCGTGGTCGTGCTGGCGGCCCGGTCGCTGCTCAGTTCGCGGCTAGTGGTGATCGTCGGCGGCCTGTTGGCCGTGGGTGCGATCGCGCCGGGCGTGCTCGGT
>JAUQXD010000855.1 GCA_030834835.1 Thermoflexales bacterium
CGAGCCGACGAAGCCCGTGCCCAGCCCCACGCCGTTGGTGAAGACCGTCGTGAAGAACGTGGCGCCGATACCGACGAACGCGCCCGTCAACGGCAGCCACTTGCGCGGCGACCACCACCACCCGACCGCGACGGCGACGGCGATAAAGGCAAAGGTCACGGCGGCCAGGCGCAGCACCAGGCCCACATCCGTTGTCGGGAAGTTGCCGCCCTCGAAGAAGTTCACGTCCACAAACGTCGCTTGATACAGGACTTTCCAGATCGAATTCAGAATCGGCAGCAGCGCCGCCGACAGCAGGAACAGGCTCAACGATCCGAGCACGATAATCAGATCGAACGATCGAGATTCGCGCGTCGCCGCCGGCCACATGGTCTTCAACCACCGATACGTCCCGAAGCCGATCAGGCCCGCCGGGATCAGCATGCTCAGGCCCACGCGCAGCACGCCCAGCAGCAACTGCAAAATGTACTGCACCTGCGCGCTAAACTCGATCGGGAGGCCGGGTTGCAGCGGCTGCACCGGCGCGGGGAAGGGCGACGGATCGCCCGGTGCCAGGCCGATTGCTTTCAGCAGAATCGCCTGCCCGATCACGGCCACAAACAAAATCGCGACCGCGCCGACCACGCCCAGCGTCAGTTTCAGCACGATGCCGCGCCAGAAATCGGGTCGATCCGATAACTCGATCAACAACGCCGCGATCAGGAAGAAGCCGAAGATCGCCACAAAGATAAACGTGGCCTCCATCGAAATGAAGGCAAAGGCCGATGCGATGGCGATGAGGTACAGCCATTTGGTGGCCCGGTCGTGCAGATAGCCGAAGATGCCCCACGCCATCAGCATGATCCAGACCAGCATGTAAGCTTCGTCGCGGATGTAGCGCGCGTGGTACCACAGCGATGGCGAGATCAAAATCATGAACGACGTGATCAGCGCGCCCGTGCGACCCAGCCAGCGGCGGAAGACATACGGCAGCGCCACCAGCGCCACGCCGAACAGCGCAGTCGAGATGCGCGATGTAAAATCATCCGCGCCGAAGAAGCTGTAGATCAGCGCGTTGATGTGAAACAAAAACGGGCCATGCGTCAGGGGCGTGTGCGTGTAGCCGCCGCCCTGATACAGATTCCATGAATAATATGTGTGCAGGCTCTCGTCGTGGCTCATGGCGCGCTCGCCCAGCAGCCAGAACCGCGAGGTGATCGCCAGCAGGATGAGGACCCAGTACAGCGTCTTCTCCAGATCGAGTTTCAGGATCGGCAGCACCGGCCGATCGAGCCAGTTGGTTTTCTCTTCCACATTCGCGCTCATAGACTCTCAGATTCCCGTTGATAATTGATCATTGCACATTGATCATTGTTCATTGTATCGGTTTCACCCACACCACCAGCGTTTGCGCGGGCAACGGATCGCCAGCCTGGCGATACACCCACCAGCGTAGCAGCGCCACATCATCCAGCGCCGCCGGACTCCACGTGGCGCGCGTGACAAACTTCGCGCCCAGATAAGCGCCCGGTGACGCCAGCGGCTCGTCGCCCAGCGGTGTAATGACGATCGGCGTATCGCCCCCGCTCGCCGCCGAGTAGCGGATGTCCTTAAAGCCGCGCAGATACCACGCGAGGACGGGATCAAACTGAGGCAGCGCTACCGTCACCGGCGCTTGATCTCGATTGCCTGTAGTGCGCCACGACGCCGCTTCGACGGCTTCAATCAGCGGCCGCACGTCCGACGAAGATGCAATCGGTCCCCAGTGCAGTTCGCGTGGATCGCCGGGTCGCAGCTGCGTCACGCTCCACGCATTGCCGATCGAAGTGAGGGCAAACACCACCACCAGCGTCGCCGCTCCGGCGCGCAGCACTGCGCCCAGGCCCATCGCCAGCGCAAAAACACCGCCCACGATCAGCGTCAGAATGGTCGTCAACACCGCAAACGACGCCAGCGGCGACAGCGATTGCCCGAAGAGCTGCGCCGTGCCGACCAGGTTGTGGCCGGTGGCATATCCGCTCAACGTCACAGCCAGATAGCCGATCAGCGGCGCGGCAATCAACCACACCGCGCCCTCAAAGCCCCATGCGCCTCGATCGCGCAGCGCGTCGATCAGGCGCTGGATCGCCAATCCAGCCAACAACGCCAGCGGCGTCAGCATCAACGTCAGGTCCGTGACCTGCCGGCCGGGCTGCCCCAACGCGATGAGCAATGCGCCGATACTCCATACGCCCAGCACCGCCGTCGTGGCTGTCACGTGTCGAAGAGCGACGATTAAACCGGCCAGCCCCACCCACACGATCAGCGGCTCATAGACCAGCAACACTTGAAAGAGTTGGAGCGGCCCGATCGTGTCGGTAGCGCTCCACGCGGCCAGCCACGCCGAAACGACTTCCGGCACGCCGCGCAGTCCGCCGAGATTCAGCAACAAACTCGTCATGACGAGCAGCAGCGCCGCCGCGCCCCAGATCACGGCCTGTCGCAACACCGCAGTATCTTGTCGCAATTCGGTCAAGCGAGCGCGATCTTCATCGGACGCCAGCCAGCGATAAGCCACGATCGATCCCAGGCCGATCACGATCAGCAACGTCACCGCGCCCGGCCCGCCGATCAGCGCCAACCCGATCGCGATCGCGGCGAGATTGAGATCGCGTTGACGCTGTGTCTCGGCGTAGCGCAGACCAAAGCCCAGCGCGGCCAGCGCCAGCGTCGCTCCGACGAATTGCCCGTCGAGCAGGCGCGACGCGAACACGAGCGTTGGTGAGATCGCCAGCGCCAGCGACGCGGCCAGCGCGCCCAGCCGTCCGATCGATTTATGAAACAGCCACGGCAGCAGCACGGCCAGCGTGCCGATCAGCGCTGCGGCCAATCGCGCCCCCGCATCGCCCAGACTCGAGCCCGTTACGCCGAACACGATTTGATTGAGCGCGTACAACAACGGACTGCCGCCCGACGGTAGCGGCGTGCCGTTGAACGCTGCCAGTGCCTGGCTCGCTTCGGAAATGGTTAGCGGTGCGGCCGATAAATTGATCAAGCGCAACGCCGCGGCCAACAGCACAATCGCCGTATAGACCAACGTCTCAATCGTCACACCCTCACGCAGCACTTCCGCCCGCGCCGCTTCAACCGGCGGCGGTGCAGGCGGTGTGGCTGCTCTTGCCTGTTTTGCCATTGAACTCGCTTTACTCATCACTCGCCACTCGTTACGCAGTACGTATTACTCATTACGGCACTCGATAAATCGTCACCGCGCCCTGTTGAAACGCGATCG
>JAUQXD010000856.1 GCA_030834835.1 Thermoflexales bacterium
GAATTTGGATATTATTCATTTGCAGACCTGGAATATGATCATATGGTGTTGTCATCTATCTTTCAGACACTGATAGACTGGGGGAAAATCGAAACTGTAGGATTCGAAACTTTCCGGCTAAGAAGATAAGTCCGGCCAAGACCTATTCGATGTGAAAGCCACTGTCAGAGGAGGGCAACAAAGCCAAGTCGTGGTAGGCAGAACGGGCACTTCCCTTGTGCCGCCGCCAACAACCTTGTCGGTCTTCAAAGCAATGCGCGGGCTGTCATCACAGTCCGCGCGTTTTTATGCGGTGTTGCCCGCCGAATGAATTCGAGGGCTAATCAAGGCGTCAAACCGGCTGAAGCCGGTTCCGCAACCCGCGTCACTGGTTGCCCTTTGGCAGGCGTCGGATTCGATCCGATGCTGGGCGCGGCTGTAACTCAAGCAGCCCGGCCAAAGTGTTGCTGCAGACTCCGCACTTTCAAATCCTTAGCCTTCAACGCCGTGATGCCATTTACGGCCGCCGCTGCCGCGCTCAACGTCGTCAGCAGCGGCACGTTGTGCATCACCGCCGCGCCGCGCATTATCTGCGTATCGTCGTGCGCGCCCGCGCCCAGCGGCGTGTTGATGATGAGCTGCAACTCGCCGTGTTCGATCAGGTCTTTGATATTAGGATGGCCTTCGCTGACCCGATTGACCTTCTTCGCCGGCAGGCCCGCGCGCGACAGCCACTCCGCCGTGCCTTTCGTCGCGCAGAGATCGAAACCCAGTCGATGCAGATCACGCGCGATTTTCAAAGCCGCGCCTTTATCGAAGTCATTGACGGTGATCAGCACCAATCCCGATTGAGGCAGCGGCGTCCCGGCGGCGATCTGCGCTTTGGCAAAGGCGTGACCGAAGCGCGAGGCGTGGCCCATCACCTCGCCGGTCGAGCGCATCTCCGGTCCCAACTTCACCATCGCGCCCGGAAACTTTTTGAAGGGCAAGACCACTTCCTTCACGAAGAAGCCATCAACCCTGGGTGTCTCGTTGAAGTTCAACTCGGTCAAACTCCGGCCCGCCATCGCTTGCGCGGCCAACTTCGCAATCGATACGCCCGTCGCCTTGCTCACAAATGGCACCGTGCGCGAAGCGCGCGGATTCACTTCCAGCACGTAGACCACATCGTCCTTGATGGCGTATTGCACATTCATCAGGCCCTTGACGCCTAACGCCAGCCCTAATCGCTCCGTGTAATCCTGAATGATGTTCAAGTGATACTGGCTGATTTTGTAAGGCGGCAGCACGCACGCACTATCGCCGGAATGCACGCCCGCTTCCTCGATGTGCTGCATCACGCCTGCAATCACGATCCGTTCGCCGTCGCCGATCGCATCCACATCGATCTCGAAGGCGTCTTCCAGATAATGATCGATCAACACCGGCCCGTCGGGCGAAGCGGCGGCGGCTTCGGCCAGGAACTGCGCCAGCGACACGTCGTCGTAGGCAATCTCCATCGCGCGCCCGCCCAATACATATGAGGGCCGCACCAGCACCGGATAGCCGATGCGCTGCGCCACGCGCTTGGCTGCCTCAAATGATTGCGCCGTGCCCCAGTCGGGATGCGGAATATCGAGATCGCGCAGCAGTTGCCCGAAGCGCACGCGATCTTCGGCCAGATCGATCGAATCCGGCGACGTGCCCCAGATCGGCGCGCCCGCTTCGGCCAGGCCGCGCGTCAAGTTGATGGGCGTCTGCCCGCCGAACTGCACGATCACGCCTTCGGGTTGCTCTTCATCAATCACGTTCAACACATCTTCCAGCGTCAATGGCTCAAAGTACAATCGATCGGCGGTATCGTAGTCGGTGCTCACCGTCTCTGGATTGCAGTTGATCATGATCGTCTCGAAGCCCAGTTCTTTCAGCGCGAAACAGGCCTGCACGCAGCAATAATCAAACTCGATGCCTTGCCCGATGCGATTCGGCCCGCCGCCCAGAATAATCACTTTGCGCCGATCGGTTGGCTCAGCCTCATCGTTCGATTCATAGGTCGAATACAGATATGGCGTGAACGCTTCAAACTCCGCCGCGCAGGTGTCGACGCGGTAGAAGACAGGGTGGATATTGTGTGTGAGTCGGTGTTGTCTTATATCTGAAGGG
>JAUQXD010000083.1 GCA_030834835.1 Thermoflexales bacterium
AAATGGCGACCAGATCAAATCACCGCCGATGTCATTTCGGGACAATGAAGAGGCGCTGAACTACGCGGTGACTGATTTGCGCTCCAACAGCCAGTTTTATCTGGAAAGGTATCTCCAATGGCAACGCCAACTGCGCAACAAATAAGCGACAAAATCGGCGAATTAACCGAGCAGTTCCATCACTACGTCTTCGATCATCCAGAAATCATGGATGCAATTCCCGACAAGGCCGTGTTGGTTTTTCTCGATCCGAACGATCCCGAATTCAACCGTGCCAACATGGAGATCGCCAGGAACATGCCCAAACCGCCCGGCCCGCTGGTCTACATCGAGATGCGGAAGCAGGTGCGTATCGTCGAACAGATCGAATGGACACCGCAGATCAAGTCGCTGCCATTGGCAGCTTGATCTGGCTCACCGTGTTATGGCTCAAGGTGGACGGTTGTCCGCCTTTTTGTTTGCCCTTCAGATCCGCGAGTTGATCCACGCCACGATCTGATCCGTCGCTTCCTCAGCCAATGACGCAGTGCGTTCTGACAGCGCCCGCTCGAAGCCAAACTCGTAGCCGCGCACCGACACGAGGATGGCCGGCGGCCGTGCGTCGTATAGCGTCGCCGCGAACGACAGCAGTGTGGACGCCGTCATGTGATGCGTAAACGGCGACGATTGGAACTCGGTGGTCAATTCCTCGACGTTCACCTCGTTCGGCACCGCGCCCGTGTGCGCATCGACGAAGCACACGCGATCGTACTGCGCTACCGTCTCGGCTAACTCCGGCGTCAGTTGCAGTTCAAACATGAAGTCCGGCGAGTCGCCCGTCAGCAGGAACTCCTCATCGGGCGAGGCGGGCACCTCGCGGCCCAGCCGCCTCGCCACCGCTGCCAGCACATGCCACGCCACGCCGTCATCCTGCCGATCGAAATTGCCGTAGCCAAAGATCAAAACGCGGTCCAAAGTTCTTCTCCTACGCGGTGTCATTCCGAGGAGCATGCTTCTGCGACGAGGAATCTCTGGCACTGCCGACTATGCAGCCTGCCGCGCGAGAGATTCCTCGCCCCGCTCGGAATGACACTTCACCTCAATGAAAAGAGCGATGCCCAAGTGTGGCATCGCTCTTCTGAAACGTCAAGCCCTTCACACTCCCTTCTCCCACGGGGAGAAGGGCTGGGGATGAGGGTTAATCCCGCGCGTTAATCGCGCCGCAGCGTCTGCGTCACATTCCCGGCCTGATCCAGCACATCGATGATGATGGGCATCTGGCCCACCGCGTGCGTCGAGCACGACAGGCACGGATCGTGCGCGCGGACGGCGGCTTCCACACGATTGAGCATGCCTTCCTGCACCGGCTGCCCGGCCTTGATGTACGTCTTAGCCACGCTGTCCACCGCTTCCGTCATCGCCCAGTTATTGTGCCCGGTCGAGACGATCAGGTTGACGCTGGTCA
>JAUQXD010000857.1 GCA_030834835.1 Thermoflexales bacterium
GGCGGCATTCTGGTTCTCAATGGTCAGCGCGTACAAGTGCAAGGGACTGAATTGGACGACGGCAGCTGGCAGGTCAAAACGCTTCAACTGGTCCGCTCAACGTCCGGCCCGCTGGCGCTGCAAAAGCCCGACGTGACCGGCTCGCTGCCGTGGATCACGATCCCCTGCAAATTCTCAGATATCGTCACCGAGACGCGGCCCATCTCCTATTTCACGCAGATGTATACCAGCACTTATCCCGGTCTGGATCACTACTGGCGCGAACAGTCCTACAACCTCGCTAATGTGCAGGGCAGCGGCTCGGTGTCGCATTGGTACACCCTGCCTCAACCGCACGGCTACTATCAGGTGGCCGGCGGCGGGATGGATACCGGCAAGTTATTTGCAGATTGCACGGCGGCTGCGGATACCGAAGTGTACTTCCCCAATTACGTGGGCATCAACATGATGTTCAACGGCTATTTTCCCTCAAGCAAGGGCGGCTATGGAACGGCTACACTCGATGGCGTGACGCGCACCTGGTATCGCACGTGGCAGGCTAATTGGGGCATCGTGGACGTCGTCGTGGTGGAGCATGAAATGGGGCATGGCTTCGGCCTGCCGCACTCGTCGGGCAATTACGGCGAAACTTATGATAATGCCTGGGACGTCATGAGCGACGGCTGGGCCAACTGCAACCGCTTGCGCGATCCCGTCTATGGCTGCCTCGGTCAACACACCATCGGCTGGCACAAAGACAAAGAAGGCTGGATCACCGCCAACAAAAAAGCGACGATCACCGCCGGCAGTCAGGCCACCATCACGTTGGAACGAACCGCCTTGCCGCAGACCAACAATGCTTTGATCGTGCAGATCCCGGTCAAAGGCTCGGCCGATCGGTTCTATACGCTCGAGGCGCGCCGCAACGCCGGCTATGACGTGAAGTTGCTGTACGAGGGTGTCATCATCCACTACGTCGAAACCAACCGCACCAATCCGGCGCGCGTGATCGACATCGACAACAACGGCGAAACCAACGATGCCGGGGCGATCTGGCTGCCGGGCGAAGTGTTCAGCGACACCACCAATGGCATTACCGTGACGATCGTGACGTCGACAGCCACCGGCTATGTGGTCAAAGTCGAGAACCAATCGTATCCCAATCGGTACTACGTGGCCCCGACCGGCTCCGACAGCGCCAACACCTGCACCAACAGCGCTGCCCCATGTGCTACTACCCAGCATGCCGTCGATGTAGCCGACGCCGACGGCGAAATTCGCCTTGCCGCCGGTACTTACACCGGCGTCAGCACCCGCGCCGGCCTCACGCAGATGGTGTATCTCAGCAAGACCGTGAAACTGTTGGGCGGATACACCACCGCCAACTGGAACACCGCTTACCCGTTGACGCAGACCAGCACGTTGAACGCTCAAGGGCAAGGCCGCGTCATCTACGTTGCCGATGGCAGCCCGCTGATTCAAGGCCTGCGCCTTACCCGCGGCGATACCACACCGCTTAGCGCACAGGAGACTGATGGTGGCGGGGTCTACCTCGACTATGGGACCTCTGCGACCATTCGCAACTGCCAGATCGACAACAACAACGCCGACAATGGCGGCGGGGTCTTTGTGCAGCAAAATAACGTGACGCTGGAAGGAAACACCATCGTTTCTAACAGCGCCATCTTCGGCGGCGGAGTGATGACGGTCTTTGATGCCGGTTTGCTCTCCGGCAACGTCTTCCGCGCCAATGAAGCTTATCAGGGCGGTGCACTGTATCTCTACGATAGCGAGGCGCGCTTGATCAACAACGTCATTGCCGATAACAGCGCCAGCGGTCAGGGCAGCGGCGTTTATGCTGCGTATGGTGCACCGCAACTGTGGCACACCACTGTGGCGCACAACACAGGCAACGCAGGCAGCGGCCTCTATCTTTACAACAGCACGATCTCGCTGGTGAACACCATTCTTGCGGGCCACTCTGTCGGAATTAATGCGCCCAGTGGGAGCACGGCGATCTTAACGGCGACGTTATGGGGCAGCGGCGCGTGGGCCAACACCACCGATACGAGCGGAAACGTCTCCATCGGCTCGGTGAACATCCACGGCGATCCGGGTTTCAAATCGTCAGCCACCGGGGACTATCATCTCACAGCCACTTCAGCCGCGATCAATCAAGGTGTAGCGACCGACATCGCCACCGACATCGATAATGAAGTGCGACCCAGCGGCAGCACGCCGGACATCGGCGCAGACGAATGGTATAAACTGGCCAATCACGCACCGCTTACGCCCTCGCTTCTTTCGCCAGCCAACGGCGCGACCAACGTGTGGGTTTTGCAGCCGCTCAGTTGGCAGGGTGGCGATCCCGACGGTGATCTCGTCACCTACACCGTCGCTCTCGGGTCGAGCAAT
>JAUQXD010000084.1 GCA_030834835.1 Thermoflexales bacterium
AGCCTTTATCCGTCATGCTGCGCTCCTTGTCTCAGTTGGCAATCTCTGCTTAGTGTGCAGCCGTATCTTCGCCAGGCCACCTGGGGTCGTCCATGTCGCGCTCGAACTCCGCCTGTGTGCCGAAGCCAAGTTCTTCGGTGCGCGCGAAGTAAGGTGAATAGTCGAAAGATTCTGGATCCTCCAACTCCCCGATCTGAAGGCCCCAGATCACATCGATCATCCACGTGAGCCAGCGCGCTGGAGGCGGCCAGCGGCGAAAGTATTCAATCCACTGCGGTTCGTCGAGTTTTTCTTTCTGCTGCGCCCACCACGCACTGAATACCATCAGGTGTGATTCACCCGCGCCCATCCGCCAGCCGATGTCGTAAGGATGGGTATCGGGCAACATAACCCACGGCGGAGGGACTGCCCCATATTCGGCTACCAATCCGGCGATTCGATTCTCGATCCAGGGTGATTCGCTCATTGGCACTATCGTTGAATAGCCGTAAGCGCGTTCGTCAGCGTCAGCTTCACAAATCGCTTATGCATGAGTTTGACGATCGAGAAGTACAGCTTGCCAAAGCGATCATTCAATTTGGCAACGGTCGAAACGACGACGGTATCCGACTGGGTGTCGTGCTTTAAGGACAACGAGAAACGATAAGTCATAAAGCCGAGCGATTCGCCGAAGACGATCTCATCCGCGTTGCGATGATAGATTATCCACGCGCCGATAGCTTCGCCGGGTTCAAACCTGGTCCCGTTCATGGCGCGTTCTAACTTAGCGCGTGAGGGCTGACTCATGCTGACCGTTCGTAACCACGTAGGTTGAGCCAGGAAATAGGCGCGGGCAAAATCCACGATGGTTGGAAACCGCCCGGCGGCAATGGTGGCGGCGAGCGCATCCCGGCAATCTACGTCAGGCAGGGCCGACTGAACGAGGGCATCTGGCAAGGGCGGAATCTCTTGGATGTCTATCATCATGGATGTCCTGAGGGAAAAGGGCCGGGTTAGAGTGAAGCAGCCGTCATAGGGTCTGTGCGCCCCAATACGCGAGCATTGCGCAGACAAACCAGAGCATCCAATGCCCGAGCAGGACGCTTGCAGCGGCAATTGGAAGATTCAACAGCGGACTCCTGTGGTTGCGAGGTGAGAGGCCCAACAAGCGTTTGGCCTGAGATATCTTGAATCAAGTGCCCGGCAGTGGGTGTTGTTCACAGGCCATCTGCCAGGCGACTTCGGCTGAATATCCTTGATCTCGATACTCCCGTGTCAGATTGACTCGAGTGTGCACCTCGTCATCATAGGGATGCTGCTGAAGTATCTGTTCCTGCTCCTGCGTTTTGCGTTCGCCCCATTGCGGCGAGAGCGTTGAGAGCAGTTCCACTTGATGCTTGAATATCAGTCTGCGGCAATCCCGGTTCTTACGGCGATGTGCCAACTCGAATTTGCAGGCAAGGCTGAAAGTGATGTTTCCAAAAACATGGTATAGAAGCTCATCAACATCATGTGTGGTAATGCGCTCGAGTTCCTGGCCGCGTTCAACTATGACATAGTAGTAGCAGCGCGAGTCAACCTCGATGTGAGGACGTGCGCCATCATCACTGTGCCCATAAGTTGGGAGTGCATACCCCGATGCACCAATGCGTTCTGCCAATTGGTCAACTGTGGCCTTGATTTCAGCTAATGTCATTTGCATCTTTGCCTGCATTCCGTGAAAACGCCCAACTTGTATGGCGGTGGAAAAGTTCTGTATCGTATCCCCCGGCGGGGATATAGGCAGAATTATTCCGCTTGATACCTTGTATCTGGAATTCTCCGCCTCCGAGTATAGGCCGAGTCAATTCGCCGTCAAGCAAAACACTGCAACGAATCTTATACGCCGGCTTTCTGCACGTGCCGCTCATAAACCAGGCGGAAGTGATAACCGTAGATCGCCAGCGTCACCGCTTGCGGGAACAACCTGGGTCGATTGAACAACGTCCAAAATAACAGATTCCAGTATTGCAACCGTTCCTTGCCGATGATGCCCAGGCGGACGATCGTGCGAAAGAAGGCCATGATGTACTGGAAATCGAGCGGGACGCTGATCGGCGACGGTTTATATTCGCGTAAGAACGTCTTGACCCGCTGATAGTAGTAGCGCGGCGCATAGATGTGCTCCAAGATGGAGCGGTACCCGGCGTGCAGCGCTTCCAGATTCATGTGGGGAATGATGTTGGTGGTCCCGTCCACGTTGTCGCCCGAAATGCGATCGACCAGCAGGCGGCCCTCTTGCTTCAGGCGCTCATAGAGCTGCGTGCCGGGAGGCGCCTGCAATAGGCCGACCATCGCCGTCACGATGCCACTCTTCTGAATGAAGTCGATCTGCCGTTGAAAGATCGACGCCGTGT
>JAUQXD010000858.1 GCA_030834835.1 Thermoflexales bacterium
GATCGTGCATCAACTCTTCGGGCGCGTCGGCCCCGCCGAGTTTGAGATAGAAGTGGGAGAGCAATGAGGTTTCTGGCATTAAGGTAGTGGCGGCAACTGCAACACCGTGCCCGGCTTCATCTGGAACGGATTATCAATGCGATTCACTTCGGCGATGTAGCGCCAGTGTTTGGCCTCGCCATATTCCTGCGCTGCGATCCAATCGAGCGTTTCGCCCGCTTTCACGATGCGCGTGCGATGGCCCGGCATGCCGCCCGACGTGGGATTTTGCTTGGGAAACAGGCCCTCGTCTTCGGTCTGCCGGAAGGTCACATCGAGCGTGGCCCGCACCGGTGTGCCGTCGGGCAGGAACAGCGTGAACTTCTGCGTGACATCAGCCAGCACCGCCTTGAACGACCACATCGAGCCCCAGCGAAATTCGCACTTGGGCGGCTGGCTTTTCTTGGTCTTGGGATCTTCCTTGTCCTTGTTCACCATCGCCAACTGCCAGATAGCGTTGGTATATTTCTTGCGCACATCCTCGCCCGATTCATACGTATCAAAGAACAACTGCACTTTCAGGTCCGTGGGATTGCCGCCGTTGAACTCCAACTTCGGCACGTTCTTGCCTTTGGTCTTGGACTGCGACCAATTGTTGGACTTGGTAAACGTGTATTCCTTCGGATTGAACATGCATTCAATCGAATCGTTCGTATCCAGATTGGTGATCGTCGCTTTGACGAGTTCGCCGGTGAGCATGTTGCGCCTCAATGCAGTTGATGGGTAATCGGTGATCGGTAATTGGTCAATCGGTTGACTGGTTAACGAGTTGACCAGTTACCAGTTGACCAGTTACCAATCAACCAGTTACTTCTTCACGCCAGGCCGCGCGTTCTCTCTCGCTCAACTTTCAATTTCTTCTGAATCTCGCGCCACACCTGATCGGTCAGCTTCTCGATGCTGGGCATTTGCGGCATCGCGGGCATCTCCGGCATCGACGGTGCCATCGACGTGATCTGCCCCAATGCTTCTTGTCCCGCGCTGCTCAAGCCGCCGATGGCATCACTGATCGATGGCGGCAGCGGCATTTGCGATGAAGCCAATCCGCCCAGCGACGGCATCTGAGGCAGTTGCCCTCCGATCGATTCCGCCAGCCCCCCGAGTGACGGCAGGTTGTCCGTCAAGCCGCCTAATGACGGCAGATTCTCAGCCATGCCACCCAACGAAGGGATGTTCTGCGCTAGTCCGCCTAACGATGGCAAGTTATCTGTCACCCCACCTAACGATGGCAGATTCTGCGTCAGGCTGCCCAAAGAAAAGCGCTGGATTTGCGTGACTTGATTCAACGTCGTCGATCGATTCAACGGCAAATCGTTAGAAAAACGACTGATCGACATCGGCGCGCGCTCCGAACGTGTTGCAGCCCGATCGGCCCGCTCTCCGATCGAGGGCAGCGCCATCGCCGGAGTAGTCGTCGCCAGCGGTGGTAGTACTTCCGTTGGCATTGATGTCGCGTCAGTAAAACTCGGCTCAATCGGCGGCGGTTCGAATTCACTCCAGCCAAAGTCCAGATCGATCAACGGCATGTCTTCCGCGTATCGACTGATCGATAACGCGGGTTCGCCGTTTGATGAGGGTTGATCAGTCGCTGATTGGGCAACTGGTAATTGGTCAATCGGTAACTGGTCAACAAGCGGCTCATCGCTCAATAATGGCTGCGTCGCCAAATCGCGTGCCACCTCGCTCAGCGATAATGGTTCAAAGGGCGCAGGCATTTCTTCGGGCACGTTGAGCGGTGGCAGCGGCGCAACCATCGGCAATTCAACTGAGGGCACATTCAATGCGGACGGCGCTTCTTCACGCGGCGCAATCGGCGCGGGCAGCGGCAAGTCTTCCGCATATCGGCTGATCGACAGCGGCGTGCTGGAAGCTGCTGACTCAGACGGCGCAGCACTTTCACTGACGGATGGGCCAGTCGCTTGCGCTAATTCCGGCAACGTCAGCGGCAGATCGAAATCGCCTGTTTTTATAGGCAAATCAAAGGCTGGCGCGGCTTCAGGCGTGATGCTGAGCGCGGGCGACTCCACGTCGCTCGCTTCGCCGGGCAAATTGATCAGCGGCAACGCCTCAGCAAAGTTATTCAACGCCAACGCTGGCACTCTCGGCGCACCGAACATCGCCGATGATTCAACCGGCCCGCTCGTTTCGACAATATCACGCCCGCTCTCACTCATTGGTGCAGGCACTACAAAACTCGCAGGGATGGGCGCTGGCACCTCGGATACAGACGGCGCGATCGGCGCAACAAGCGGCTGCTCAGGGTTGAATGGCACAATCGTTTCAAATGGACGTTCGCCAATCAAAGCCGCTGTCGTTTCGGATAAGGCTGTCACCGTCGCTAATGGTGACACACTCTCACGCGGTGTTGCTGCTTCGATTGGCTCAACCGCTTGCAAAGGCGGCGATGTCGGTGCAGGCATTACGTCGATCGCGCCCGCATTCGCGTCCGGTGTAACTGGCGCAACGCCCATCAAGCCCGCCAGCTGATTGGGCAGGCTGCCCGGCGGCGGCAGTTCGTCGGTCAGGCCGCTCGGCGGGATCAACTCGCCCATCAACACCGGCGTCGATTCGAGATTGGTAAAGCTGCTCAGGCTCGCTAGCGATGCGACAAAGTCACTCGTGTCCGGCAAATCTGACGCAGTGATCAGATTCTCGCTGTTGGGCAGGCGCTGCATGAAGCGCCCTGCCTCGCCCACATTCTGCGCGATGTTCAACCCCGCGTCAGCGCCCAGCGTCGGCAGTGCGCCAAGGCCCGAAGCGCGACCTAGCACCTCCGCGCCCAATTCAAAGGTGCGTGGTTCGCTCACTGCCGATGGCGCTTCAGTCGCGGGCGTACGTTGAACACTCACCGGCTCGTTCGACGCCGCTGGCGAGTGCGCTTGATTCGCCGCTTTTTTCCGGCCAAAAGGCCATCTCAATCCGAAGGGCACGTGTGGTTCCTTACAATGAGTCGACGATAATTGGTCAATTAGTCGATCGGTTACCCGGTAACTGATCAACTGATTACAAATTGACCGATTGACCAATCTGCCAATCCCTAATTTACCAATCTACTAACCTACTGCACTTCAAACCCGTGATGGGCAATCTCCAGCGTCTCGATGCTGACGGCGTTGCTGCTGGCGTTGTACGTCGGGCCGTCCCACTTCACCGGATACGCTTCGCGCAGATTCCAGCGGCGCACCTCGGTCTGTTTGGCATCGTACTGCACGATCGAGACGTTCTTCCGCTCGACCTTGCCCTGGATCACTTTCTCATACCACTTCCACAATGCGTCTGAATCGGTGCTGCCCCACTTCAACGTGATGTTGTTGTACGATGAGCGGCCGGGCAGCTTGTGCTTGTGATCGTTCAAGCCGCCTTCCTCGTACTCGAAGACATCGGTCTTTACCCCCAGGCCGCTCACTTCACTGAAGCCGCCCTGATCGATGCCATCGATCTCGACGAAGAAATGTATTCCAAGATAGGGGTCTTTGCGGTCAGCGAGTGGCATAGTGTTTAGTGAGATAGTGACTTAGTTGGATAGTTGATTGGTCGAT
>JAUQXD010000085.1 GCA_030834835.1 Thermoflexales bacterium
AAGCAAATTATTGCCAGGTCGTCGACTTCTTCAAACTTGAAAGACCTCTCACTATGTTAGATAACCTTAAGCACCCGGCAATCTTCCTGTTGGTCGCCGTGAGCGTGTTCGGCGTGCAGTATCGCTTTCGCAAATCACCCGGCCATTGGCCGGTGCGGTTCATCAATATTACGGCAGGTGGGTTGATCATCGTGTATCTAGGCATGATGCTGGTTTATCTGGCTAAACCTGGTTATTGGGATCCGATTGAGCCTTCGGTCACCACTGTGGCGCAACAACTGCTACAAGGCCGGCAGATTTATCACACGCTTGATGCTGCGCCGCGTTTCAGTCTACTCTATGGCCCGTCGGTCTTTATTAGTAATGCACTGGTTTTGTCCGTCATAGACAATCCGATTCTCGCCAGCAAACTGGCCGGGATAGTCTGTGCGGTTGTGGCCTTGCTCGTTGTCTACTGGCTCATGCGACGTGAATTCGAGCGTCGATTTGTTCTGGTTGGCATGGGCTTGTTTGTGGTCTTTGCGCTGTGGCAAGAGCACTATACTTACTGGAATCGGGCAGATTCGCTGCTATTGGCCTGTACCAGTCTTGGTTGGCTGGCCGTTCTCAGCCGCCGTAAGTGGCTCCGCTGGCTGGGATTCAGCCTGGCGATTGCGCTCGCGGTCAATACCAAGGTTCATGCCCCGCTATTCTTTCTCCCACACTTGGCGGTGTTGTGCATTCGGCGCGGCTATCGCGATTGTGTACCACCGGTGATTCTGGCCGCGGGCTGGATAACCTTGCCATTTGTGCTTTTTCCGCAACACTTTTCAATATCTGAGTATGTGATGTGGTTTACTGATGTCGGCAGTCTGCCATTATCCACGCTGCTCCTGGGTCGTAATAGTGAATACGCGTTGTTGCTGATGTTCTGGCCGATCGTCATGGCCATTGTTGTAGCGCGCTATGTGCGCCCCATGCGGCAGATGCTAAGGTTGGTCTTGCCCGTGGCTGTGACAATCGCGAGCGCGTTTGTTCTGGTAATCTTTGGGGCACTACCAGCAGCCGGACCGCATCATCTGATACCGTTGATGCCATCAGTTACTTTTTTGACACTTGATCTGCTTGTACGAACCCGCGATTCCATTTGTCTATCGCCAGACTGGCGGGCACTGAAGCCAGTCATTCTGGCAGTCCTGGTGCCAGCCTGGACGGTGGTGGCGGCTATCAGCATTGTGATCGGGCAAGTGGAAATTTTCGTTTATGATTTTGTCATGCCTGATGAAAAACCAATCCAGGTAGATCTGCTGGCGCTGAAGGCAGCGTATGCCGATTACAGTCTGCAAATGGGGTATGGCGATACTCCCAGCCACCGGTCTACCTACTTCCGTCCCTGGCTCTACACCCACCAGAACGAATATATCCTGGATTCAATGGCGATGATGGACATGCAAGCCGTCGATGTTGCGATACCTTCCGCCACAATTACCGTCTTTACCGCTCAACGGTTTGACATCTGGTTGATTCCAAAGTCAAGTCAACCCTTCAGTATGAGCAACCTCTGGTTCGAATCGCGACCGCCACTGTTTAGTTCCGAGTTGCAGCAGGCGTTTCTGGACAACTATCGCAAGGTAAGCAGTTCTGAGTTCTTTGATGTTTGGCAGGCGAAGCGGCTGAACGTCCGGTGATCTTTCACGCACTGCAATAGGCTGCACACTGACAGGGCGATCATTATTCGACGGGATTGAATGTCCTTACCATGGGGAAGTTATTCGGTGACCGGCTTACCCTACTCATCAGCGCGCTCTTCGTGCCGCTGGCGCTGGCCTATTGGCCGTTCAAGATCGACGATGCCTACATTTCGTTTGTGTACGCCAAAAACTTGGTGCAAGGCAACGGGCTGACCTACAATGGTTTAGTGGTCGAAGGTTACTCCAACTTTCTCTGGACGATATTGATCGCGCCGTTTATTGCATTAGGCTGGGATCCACTCGTCGTCGCACGCATCATCAGTCTGGGCTGCTCAGTGATGACGCTCTTCCTGATCGAGCGGCTGATGCACCGCCTCAATCCTGAGATGTCTCCGCTGGCCAGTGGTCTCGCGCTGCTGACCGTCGCGGTAAGTGTGCCGTTTACGGCCTGGACACTGGGTGGCCTAGAAACGGCCCTGATGACGCTGGCGGTTGTGCTCTTCGTCTATCTGGAATCGCAGCCCGCTTCGCGTTCGATGCGCTGGTCGATGGTTGCGGTGCTGGCCTGTGCGTTGACCCGGCCGGAAGGCGCGATGTTGTTTCCACTCCTGATCGCGCACCGCCTGCTCTATCGGCGTCAACCAGTACGTCAGCTAATGTCGCAAGCCGCCCTGTTTGTCGTTCCGTTCGCGGCCTACCTGATGTGGCGCTATACGACCTATGGTTACTGGCTGCCCAATACCGCGTATGCCAAACTCGGCACAACGCCAGATACGCTGCGCGCGGCAGTGGACTGGTTGCTGGCCTATCTGCAACTGAGGCCCCTCAGTGCCGTGCTGTTGGGATTAGGTGTGGCGGGCCTGCTGCGCGGCCGATTGTGGGCCGCTCGCACCTGGAGTCTTGTGCTGGCCGTCATCGGTGCGTTCGTGGCCTTTGTGCTGTACGCCGGGCCAGACTGGATGCCTCACCACCGCTTTATCGTGCCGATTATCCCCTTGCTTGGGGTCCTGGCGGGCAAAGCGCTGTGCTCATTTAAGCGAATGTGGTTGCGGCGTGCGACATACATCGTCGCGCTGGGTGGCGTGACGGTGGAAGTCGTGTTTGCGCTGACAACGGCTATCCCCCTCACGCCGCGATTCGGTGACTATACCGATGGCCTGATCCGGGGCGGTCTGTGGCTGCGGCAGAATACCTCACCGCAGGATGCCATTGCGGTGGTCGATGCCGGCGCGCTGGCCTACTATAGCGAACGGCGGATCATCGACATCCTGGGCTTGAACGACTCCCATATCGCGCATTCGCCGGGCAAAAGTGATGCGGCCTACGTGCTGGCGCAGCGCCCGAAAGTGATCCAACTGCATGTCGAATTCTCTCGATCGACCGGAGTCGTGCCGCCTACCCCGCGCGATGCCAATTGGGACATCCTCAACCAGGCGGTCTTTCAAAGCGACTATGAACCTTACTGGGCCGGTACAGCCGATCCGTTTTTTCCATTCCTGTTCACCCGCCAACCCGATTAGCGGCTTGCGAACCGTCACCGTATGATTCGAAAACTGCTCACTTTCAGCCTGCTTGCTCTGACTGTCGTCGGCCTGTACCTCGCTATCGCCGCCAGCCGCGGCTACGTCGGTTTTCCCCTCGACGATGGCTGGATACATCAGACCTATGCTCGCAACTGGGCAGAAATGGGGCAATTAGCCTACGTCGCTGGACAGCCCAGCGCCGGATCGACCGCGCCGCTCTGGACGCTGCTGATCAGCATGGGCTATCGATTGCGGATCGATCCGCTGGTGTGGACGTATGCCCTAGGCGCGATCAGTCTGGGCATAACGGCGTGGCTGGCGGCTCGTCTGGCGGCCCGATTGGTTCCCGGGCACCCGGCAGTTGCATGGGCGGCCGGCTTTGTCGTCCTGCTGGACTGGCATCTCATCTGGGCGGCTGCTTCAGGGATGGAAACCCCACTGTTTTGCGCGCTGGCGCTGCTGGTGATCGATCGCGTGCAGGCCAGGTCGTCAGACTGGTCGATCGGGTGGTGGGGCGGTTTGCTGATTTTGACTCGGCCGGAAGGCCTGCTATTGATAGGCTTCGCGGTGGTTGTTGTGCTTCTCCGATCGGATCGCGGCGGCTTGAAGGCGGCCATCCATCTTGTGATCGCATTACTCATCACACTGTCGCCCGGACTATGGTTTAACTGGCAGGCAGGCGGCACGCTGTTTCCCAACACTTTTTACGCGAAGCAAAACGAATACGCGGTGTTGACGAGCAGTGTGTCCATCTGGCT
>JAUQXD010000859.1 GCA_030834835.1 Thermoflexales bacterium
ATCTGACGGCCGCCGGTATTCCAAGTGTGGTGTTCGATCAGGTTGAGCCTGAACCGTCGATTCAGACGGTGAAGCGCTGTGCGATCGAGCTGGTCCGCCATCAACCCGATTGGATCATCGGTCTCGGCGGCGGATCGTGCCTGGACGCGGCGAAAACTGCCTGGCTCGTGTATGAAAATCCCGACATTGAGCCGGCGGGCATTAATCCGTTTGATCAATATCGGCTGCGGGAAAAGGCGCACCTCGTCGCCATTCCCACCACCTCGGGCACGGGTTCAGAAGCGACGTGGTACGCCGTCCTGACGGACCTCGACGAACACCGCAAGGTCGGCGTTGGCTCGCGGGCCTTGCTGGCCGATTATGCCCTCATCGATCCGGCGCTGGTCATGTCGCTGCCGCCGTCGCTGACGGCCGACACCGGCCTCGACGCGTTGACGCATGCCATCGAGAGTTACTGCAGCACCTGGCATAATGATTTCTCCGACGGGCTGTGTCTACAAGCAGCCAAATTGATCTTTGAGTATTTGCCGCGGGCCTATCACAACGGCGCCGATGCCGAGGCGCGCGAGCATCTGCACAACGCCGCGACCATGGCCGGAGTGGGTTTTACCAACTCGCAGGCGACGCTGGCACATGCCATGGGTCATGCGCTGGGCGCGATTTTCCATGTGCCGCATGGGCGAGCGGTCGCGCTGTTTCTGCCGTACACGATCGAGTTTACGGCCAACCGGGGCGGCAGCCGCTACTTCGAGATTGCGCGTGTGCTGGGCCTGCCGGCCGCCGACGATCGATCGGGCGCGGCGAATCTCGTGACGGCGCTGCGTGATTTGCAGCGGACTGTCCGTCAGGCCACGTCGCTCACTGAATTGGGCATCGAGCGTAAGGCGTTCGATCACGCCCTGGATGACCTCATCGCCAAAGCCGAGACCGATACACAGTTAGTCACCAGTCCGCGCCTGCCGGAAACCGCCGAACTGCGCCGCCTGTTTGAGTACGCCTACGACGGTCGCGCGGTTGATTTCTAAGCCACTCGGCACACGGTCCACGATTTCGCACGAATCGTCGCGAAGACCTGTTCATTCGCGCCAATTCGTGCAGATTCGTGGACTTGTATTTGCCTCTTGCCTTGTCTACTTGTTTCCCCTGTCTACTGGCAATTCGGTCTTGTAATTCGCTTCACATTCAGGTACACTACTCGTGGTGTTCGTGACGCACTGAGTCAGCGAATTAGCCACTCGCCTGAAGGAGTCCTCGACCATGAAAGAAGGCCGCACAGTTACGGAAGCCAAACGCTTTGGTTGCTATCACTGCCATGCCGACACACCCATGGTGGATGCGGTGCGCCGCCTAGTGTCCGAGGACATCAGCAGCCTGGTCGTCACCGATCACGACGGTTATCTGGCTGGCGTCATCACACGGATCGATGTGCTGCGCTGTTATCTGGCGCACGATGACTGGGAACAACAGCCGGTAGGCGCTTACATGTCGCAGCAGGTGGTGACCGTCTCGCCGGATGATCAGCTGCGCCACGTGGCCGACCTGTTGCTGGAGAAGCACATTCATCGCGTCGTGGTCGTGCGTGAAGAAAACGGCAAACAGAAGCCGGTGGCGGTCGTGTCGGACTCCGATCTGGTGTATCACCTGATGAAGGAAGTGGAGTAACCGGTAATTGGTCAACTGGTGATCGGTAACTGACGGCTCGTTGACCGATCAACTGATCGACCAATTGACTGATCGAGCAATTACCGATTACGGGCAAGCGAGGTGCTACATGAACGACCAACAAGACACTTTCGATTACGTGATCGTGGGTTCCGGGTTTGGTGGCAGCGTGTCAGCCATGCGCTTGACCGAGAAGGGTTACAGCGTGTTGGTGCTGGAGCGCGGCAGGCGGTTCCGCGATCAGGATTTTGCCAAAAGCAGCTGGCACGTGCGCAAGTACATCTGGCTACCAGTGCTTAAATGTTTTGGCATCCTGCAAATCAGCAGTTTCCGCGATGTCATCGTCTTGCACGGCAGCGGTGTGGGCGGGGGCAGTCTGGGTTACGCCAACGTGTTGATGGAACCCAGCGACAAGATGTTTGCCGCACCGGCTTGGTCGCATCTGGCTGATTGGAAAGCACTGCTCAAGCCGCATTATCGCGTTGCCAAACGCATGTTGGGCGTCGATCGCAATCCGTGCCTGTGGCCGGCCGATGAAGTGATGCACTCGATTTCGAAAGAACTGGGCACGACGGTCACCTTCCAACCGACCGATGTCGGCACCTTCTTCGGCGAACCGGGCAAGACCGTGCCCGATCCGTTCTTTGGCGGTGAGGGGCCCGATCGGACCGGCTGCCTTCACTGCGGCGGCTGTATGGTGGGCTGTCGTCACGGCGCCAAGAATACCCTCGTCAAGAACTACCTGTATTTTGCCGAAAAATGGGGCGCGCAAGTCTGGCCCGAAACGGAAGTGCGCGACGTGCGGCCGCTGCCGCCCAATCAACCCGACGGTGCGCGTTACGAAGTAGTCTATCGCAGTTCCACGCGGACGTTTGCCAACCCTGAAAAGATCGTGCGTGTGCGCAACGTCGTCTTCTCGGCGGGTGCCCTGGGCACGCTGAGATTGCTCTTCCGCTGTCGCGATGTGACCCACTCGCTGCCCCGGATTTCGCAGCGTCTGGGCGACATGGTGCGCACCAACAGCGAGGCGTTGCTCGGCTCGTCGGCGCGCGATCTCAAGACCAACTATTCAGAAGGCATCGCCATCACCTCGATCTTCCACGCGGACGACGTGACCACCATCGAGCCAGTACGCTATCCGGCGGGTTCATCGTTGATGCGCTTTCTGTCCGGCCCCCTGGTCGATCAAGAAGGCAGCATTCCCTCGCGGTTCTTCAAGACGCTCGTGCAAATCTTTACGCGCCCGATCGATTTTGCGAAGACCCACATTTTGCCGGGCTGGGCGCAGCGCACGACGATCATTCTGGTCATGCAAACAGAAGATAATCGCATCCGCTTGCGCCTTGGGCGCAGCCTCTTCACGCTGTGGCGCAGGAATCTGGTCTCCAGGCCGGAGGCTGATCACACCATCCCCAGCAAGATCGACCTCGGCCATCAAGTCACGCGCACCTTTGCGAAGAAGACCAACGGCATCCCGGCTGGTTCGCTGAATGAGGGTCTGCTCAACATCCCGATGACGGCGCACATCCTGGGCGGCGTGCCGTTTGGTGCGGATGAGCACGAAGGCGTGATCGATCTCAATTGCGAAATCTACAACTATCCAGGTCTGTTCGTGGCCGATGGGTCGATCATGCCCGCTAATCCCGGTGTGAATCCCAGCCTCACGATTACGGCATTGGCTGAGTACGCCATGAGCTGCGTGCCGCCCAAAGCGGATGCGATCGTCCGCCAACCGATCGGCCTGGATGCCTTAACGCGGTAAATTAGGAAACAAGTAGACAAGTAGATAAGGCAGGCACTTCGTGTTTCTTTGTGTACTTCGTGGATCAATTGTATGACTCGCAAACGAGTGGGCTTAGCGTTAAGCGGCGGCGTGATGCGCGGGGCCGCGCATGTGGGTGTGATTATGGCTTTGCAACAGGCCGGCATCCCGATTGATTACGTGGCGGGCGTCAGCGCCGGATCGATCGTGGGGAGTCTGTTGTGCGCGGGTATCAGCGCGGCGCGCATGGTCGAACTATCAGCGGAGTTGAACTGGCGCGCCATCGCCAGCCCGGTGTGGCCGCGCCACGGCCTGGTGAGTTTTGCCAGGTTGGCGCGTTGGCTTATTCGCATTATCGGCGACCGATCCTTCAACGAACTCTCGATTCCGTTCGCGGTCGGTGTAACTGATCTGGAAACAGGTGCGCCCGTGGTGATTCGTGATGGGAAAGTGGCGGTAGCCGTACACGCCAGCTGTGCCGTGCCAGGGTTTGTTGCCCCGATTCGATATCAGGGCCGCCTCGTTGGCGATGGCGGTATCTCGTTTAATTTGCCGGGCGCGGCGGCGCGGTCGCTGGGGGCTGATTACGTGATCGGTGTGGATTTGATGCAGCCTAAGCTGCGCAAACGCGGCGGGCCACTGGGTTATGGCGTCACCGCGTTGGAAGTGATGATCGCACGATCGGGCGGGGGGCCGGACTCGGTCGATTGTTTGATCACGCCCGAGTTGGCGGGATTTACTTATTTCGATAGCGGTCGATTTGAAGATCTACTGGGGCGAGGGCAACAGGCCGCGGCAGGACAGCTGGACAGGATTCACGCCGCACTGAATGGGCCGACTGATACATCGCAATCGATCGATCGATAAAACCGCCGGCGATTTCGTGAATGCGCCAGTCGGCGATGCTGTGCGTAACTTGATTCATCGCCGCGTCGGGCACCAGGCTCAGGCCGATGGGTTTGGGCAGCGCCGCCGCAATCCGCAATCTGTAGTCGACCCGCGTTTCATCACCACGCGCCACAAACACCGACTGACTGGTAAACTGCCCCTGTGCGACGAGCGCTTGCACGGACACGGATTGCCTGACCGGTGTCGGTCCGAGCAAGGGTGACACGTTCAACGTCTGGCTGGCTTCGTCGAAGTGCATCTGCAAATCGCAATAGATCTTCACGCGATAGACGCCCAGTTCGATCGTGTGGTAGAGCGCGCGAAAGCGATTGGGCCCGTATTTCTGCACCAGCGAGATGTGCGGCAGAAGATCGAAAATCGCGTCGAAGTCGCGATAGTAGCGGGTGGCCACAGCCAGGGTATCTGGAAAAACAAATTGACGTTGCGTCGAACCGTTGAGTGTAATCACAGAAATCTCACAAAATGAAAGAAGTGCCTAAAATATACGCCAAAACGCCGCAGCGCGGCGTTGGAGTTGTGTTGGCAATTGATTGGTGTTACATTGTTGACCAATTTACGCTTGATCCGGCGCGTCTTTGTGGTGCGCCAGATTGTCTAATTCGCGCGACAGCGCCTCCAGCTGCTGAGTCAGGGCTGTCACATCGGCGCGGGTTGGCGTGGCACTGCCCTTCAGGAGATCCACTAAATCGATCGAATGCACAAAACCGCCTGATTTGGCGGCGGCCTCCAGCGGCGACAGCAGCACATCCAGTATGTGGAGGCCGTCATCGTCGGAGATTTTCCCGACTCTGATCAGTTGTTCCACGCGGCGCTCGATCTCGGCATCCACTTCGCGCTGCCAGTCGGCCGGAGGAATCAGCGCGTGACGCAGCTGGCTCAGCGTGTCGTTGCTGGCCTGGATCAAACTGGTGAACACGGCATGCGGAATGCCGCCTTTGATCTTGCGCTCTTGCTCAAAGATGATTTGCGCCTGCGTCAGGGCGGTCAGGTCTTCGCCGGTCTCGTGATCGATGACCTTGATCTCCTGCTGCTGGCGGATCAGTTCGGCGATGCCGTCCAGCGTGATGTAGCGCTTGGCTTCGGTATCGTAGAGTTTGCGATTGGCATAGCGTTTGATTAAGGGCATAGGATTCCTCGCCGTGACAAATCAAGGGAGAGGCGAACCCGCCTCTCCCTTGATTATACAGCTGCGGTCGCCGCTGTTCGGCGATCTTAGTTCTTCAGCGACTCAACTTTGGCCGTCAGTTCGGCGACTTTGTTGCTGAGCGCGTCGATGTCGTGTTTGGTGGGGATGTTGAGCGTATTGCGCATCTCCTCCAACCGCTTGTCAATGTCCTTCTCGGCCGGCTTCATCTGCTTCTCGGTTTTCTCGGTCACTTCCTTCATCAACTTGCGGGCGTCCTTCTCGGCGATCTCGCCGCGCTCGACCAGCTTATTGACAAAGTTTTCGACCTCGTCCGAAGCCAGCGCCACCGCACCGACAGCGGCCAGCACGATACGTCGCGCCGCATCGAACAACGGATTGGCCTCTTCCTTCACGTCTTCCACAACTTTATGCGCCTTGACCTTGACTTCTTCGACCTTCTCGGCCACGTTTTCGTGTTTCTTCGTCATTGGAAAATCCTCCTGATGGATTTGGGTTTCTGGTTTTGGTGCGTGTTACAACGCACTGCGTTATATTATTTATAACACACTGCGTCATGAATGTCAATAGGCAAAATTCCAAGTGTGAGACTGTACACAAACTTGATTTTGGAGTAACATCTAGGCACCACCACATTCCTCTCGGGAGCATAGCCATGGCCGTCTTCAAAGATAGCAAGCAGTTCTACGAGTGCGTTGGCGAGTTGATGAATCGCGCGGCAAAAGACCCCAATGTTGGCCCCAAGATTGGCAAGTCTGGCTCCATCATTCAGTTCAAATACAGTGAGCCAGAGGCTGTGACGACCATCAACGCCCGGGATAAAGCCACCCAGCCCGGGTGCTTTATCGATGTCTTCCACGGCCCGACCAACCTGGCCCCCGATATTGTCATGAGCATGAAGGCCGATGTGTCCCATATGTTCTGGCAGGGCAAAGTCAACTTGATCGAGGCCATCGGGAAGAAGCAGATGGTCATCGAAAAAGGGTCCCTGCCGAAAATCCTCAAATTGCTGCCAGCCATTACGCCGCTGTTCAAACTTTACCCCGTGCTGTTGAAAGAAAAAGGCATCAAATAACAGGGAGATGTCCCGGTGAAACACATTCTGGTCATTCATCTCGGCGATGGCGAATCGGTCGAGACGGTGTCGTTTCTCGGCCAGGAGTTGTCGATAAAGCGGCTGGGCTGCCACGGCGATGCCGATCAGGCCCGCGCGTGGATCACCGCGCACGATGGGCAAGTGGACGCGATCGGGTTGGAGCGGCTGCCTGCCCAACTCAGGTTAGGCGGCGTGTCTATCCCGCACTCGATCGGTTCTTCGTTCCCGACGGCCGCCACTGCGACACCCGTCGTCGATGGCAGCGGCGTATGCGGCGGGCTGGAACGCTGGGGCGTGATCCTGGCCGATCGGGCGCAGCCAGGCATCTTCGCGCAGAAGCGCGTGCTCGTCGTGCCGGGGTTGAATCACGGCGGCATGACGCAGGCGCTCTATCGGCATACGCGCCATCTGCGTTACGCCGATCCGCTGGTGTACTTTGCCCTGCCAGACTTGCCCGGCGTGGGCAGTCGCCGCACGCTCGATCAGGCTGCGACGCCAACGCTGGAGCAATTGAAGGATGCCCCATTTCGCCGCCTGTTTCCGCAGGCGGGCACACCCGGCACGCCGCGCGCGGTCGCGCCCTTCGAGTGGGCGGACGTGATCGCGGGCGACATCGGTGCGATTCGACGGTATGCGCCCGCTCAGTTGAAACGCAAAACCATTGTGGTGGAATACGCCAGCGAAGAGGACCTGGCCGATCTGAAGCAGCGCAACGCGGCGATTGTCGTTACGCTGATGCCCGCACTGGGCAATCGCGGCGAATTGGGCCGTTGGTCGGCGGCTGCGTTCGAGGCGGTGCTGGTGACGCTGCGCGCGGACAAATCACAGCCGCTAGATGAAAACACCTACCTCGATCTGATCGCCGACATCGATTGGACGCCGCACGTGCGCTATTTGCAGCCCGACGAAGCCGGCGTCAACAAATTTGCCTTTGTCATTCATCCGCTGGATGTGCGCTTTATCCACGCCGCGCCGTGGTTTCGTTGGACAAAGATTTTCCCCAACGCATTGACCGAAGCCGTAGCAGCCAACATGCCACCGATGTATATCTCACGCATCACGGGCGGGCAATCGCCGGTGACGGGCCAGAAGATCGAAGGCTATCTGTTCTCGCTGGGTGCGACGCCGCGTCAGATGATGAAGCGCGGCGAACGCCTGACGTATGAACAGTTGAATCAGTGCGCGCGCATGGCCGAGCGAATGGGCGCGCGCATCATGGGGCTGGGCGCGTTTACCAGCGTCGTCGGCGATGCGGGCATTACCGTCGCGCACGAGGCCGACATCGCCATCACCAGCGGCAACAGCCTTACCGTGGCGGCGACGTTGGAAGCAGCCAAGCAGGCCGTGATCAAGATGGGCGCGACCGATCTGACCAGAGGCACGGCGATGATCGTCGGGGCGACCGGTTCGATCGGCAGTGTGTGCGCCCGATTACTGGCGCAAGCGATCTATAACGTCGTGCTCGTCTCGATCGAACCGGAGCGGCTGATCGATCTGAAGCGCCGCATTCAGGAAGAGACACCGGGCGCTGTCGTGACGATTGCGACCAAAGCCGATGAATATATCGGCGCGTGCGATCTGATCGTGACGGCGACTTCGGCGTTTGGGCAGCGCGTGGTGGACATTACCAGGTGCAAGCCGGGCGCGGTGATCTGCGATGTGGCCCGACCGGAAGACATCAATCCGCAAGAGGCCGCGCTGCGACCCGATGTGCTGGTGATCGAAAGCGGCGAGGTACTGATCCCCGGCGACATCGATTTCGGTTACGACATCGGATTGCCGCCCAGGACGGCGTATGCGTGCCTGGCGGAAACGTCGCTGCTGGCGATGGAAGGCCGCTTTGAAGACTACACGCTAGGCCGCAACATCGAGATCGAGCGCGTCAAGGAAATCTATCGGCTCTTCAAGAAACATCAATATCAACTGGCCGGATTGCGATCGTTCGGCGAATACATCACCGACGACGACGTCGCCGTGAAACGCGCCGAGGCCGATCGGCTGCGGAATGACCCTGAACTGTTCGCGCGCGTGAAGGTCGACGGCGCGATGAAGATCGCCGCGATCCCGCCGATGAGCAAGCATGTTGGCGCGCGCAAAGAAGGCGAGTTTGCGAAGTGGGCGGGCCTGGGCGCGACGATCAGTCTGGCATTGCTGGGCCTGTGGCAGATCGTCAAACCGCGAAAAAATTGATCCTACTGCATCGTCATTGCGAGCGATAGCGAAGCAATCTCATCACTGCGCAAGAGATTGCTTCGTCGCAAACAGCGTTCCTCGCAATGACGGTCTCCCAAGGAGACAAGTGTATGACTGACAAGCGAGTGGTGTTGGTGGATGGCGTGGCCGGGTACTGGGGCCGCCGCGTGGCTGAGCAACTCTTGCAGCGTGGCGAACTGCACGTCATCGGGCTGGATGCTGAACCGCCGGAAGAAGAAATCAAAGAGCTGGACTTCATTCAGGCCGATGTTCGCAATCCGCTGCTGGTCGATCTGCTGCGCGAAGAGCGCGTGGACACGATCTGTCATCTAGCCTTTGAAGAAAGTGCGCGCTCCAGCGAGACCGCCTTTGACCTCAACGTGATGGGCGCGATGAAGGTCTTTGGCGCGGCGGCCGAAGCGAACGTGCGCAAAATCATCTACATGAGCAGCACGCTCGTTTACGGCGCAGAGCCGGGCAACAGCGCGTTCTTGCGAGAAGAGCATGCCCTGAACGGCAAACGCAGTTACGGCTACGTGCGCGATCGCGTGGAAACCGAGGGTTTTATCAACGGTTTTCGTGCGCAAGTGCCCAATGTGATCTCGACTGTGCTGCGCTTTGCGCACATCGTCGGCCCGAAGTGCGATACGCCGTTGACGCGCTTCCTGCGCGAAGAGACCGCGCCGCTGTTGATGGGCTTCGATCCGATGATGCAGTTGATTCACGAAGACGATGTGATTAGCGCCATCATTCACTCGATCGACAACGACGTGCCTGGCACCTTCAACGTGGCCGCCGAAGGCCCGCTGCCGTTGCTGAAGCTGGTGGGTCTGTCGGGCAAAGTGCCGCTGCCGGTGTTGCATCCGCTGGCCTATCTGGGCGTGCAGATGATCGGCCCCAGCCTCGCGCCGATCGACCTGAATTATCTGCGCTATCCGTGCGTGGGCGATCTGCGCCGCATGCGCGAAGAGTTGGAGTTTACGCCGCAGTACACGGCCGATGAAGCCTTGCGCGAATTCGCGGCCCAGCAGCGCCTGCGTCAGTACTTGCCAGAAGAATCGGCGCTGGCCTTTGACGAACAGCGACTGCGTGACACTATCGAGCGCCGGAAGCGGGCAAGACAGCTGGCGCTGGCGATGCCTGCGCCGAAGCCATCGCGCCGCCGCACGCGTCGCCCCAAGGCCGAGCCGCTGGAAATTGTGGTGGCCGACATGTCGGGCGACGTATCGGTGATGGAAGAACCGGGCGATGACAATCACGCTGAGGAGAACGGCAATGGCTGAGTCGAAGAAGAAAACTACCAGCCGCAAGACCCGATCGAGCGCGTCGGTGACCACGACCCGTCGCAACGGCAAGGCTAAGATCGAGGCAGCGCTCGCGTCGGGCGCGGAAGAACCGATCGAGGCGGTATCGAAGCCGCGCCGTTCCCGCTCCAAGAAATTGCCCGCAGGTTTGGCGACTAAGCCGAACGAATCACAAGAAGTAGATTCGCTTTCGAGCGCGCCGGAGGAATCCGCCCCGAGCGAGGCGGTCGCTGAAGAAGCCTCGTCGTTTGAGGTGCCGGAAGAAATTCCGATGCCCGAACCTTCACCTGCCGACGTGCCGGACGAATCGTTGAAAGCACAGTTGTTTGCGGAGTTCAATGCATTGGTGGAACGACTGCGACAGATTCAGCCGGGCTACAATCCGTCGCCGTTTGCGGCCGAAGGCTTGATGAGCGCCGTCAGCCAGATCGCGCCGGAGGGTTTGTTTGACAAGGCCAAGAAATTTATCAGCGAGGATATGTTCGACGCGGACACGTGGAAGGGCCTGTGGTATATGGTCAGTTCATCGGTGCAGATGCAGACCGCCGTGGTGCAGCGCCGCCTGACCGGCGAATACGAGACCGACGAGTGGGGTTTCGATCAAGAATATTTCAACGCGGTGCGCCCGTTCTTTGAATTTATGTACAAGAAATACTGGCGCGTGTCGTTGATGGGCGTGGAGAATGTGCCGGAAGAAGGCCGTGCGCTGCTGGTGGCCAATCACTCCGGGCAGCTGCCCTTCGACGGCGCGATGCTGGGCACGGGCATCTTGCTGGAACATCCCAATCAGCGGTTGATGCGCACCCTGTATGCCTCGTGGTTTCCCACATTGCCGTTTGTGTCTGATCTGTTGGTGAAGATGGGGCAGGCACTGGCGACGGAAGACAACGGCACGCGCTTGTTGGACAACGATGAACTGGTCTCGGTGTTTCCCGAAGGCTACAAGGGTGTGGGCAAGCTGTACAAGGATCGCTACAAGTTGGCGCGCTTCGGGCGAGGAGGCTTCGTGAAAATGGCGTTGCGCTCCAAAGCCCCCATGATTCCAGTGTCGATTGTCGGCGCGGAAGAGACGTACATCTCGCTGACCAAGTCCGAGTTCATGTCCAAGGTCACGGGCATGCCCTATTTTCCCATCTCGCCCACGTTCCCGTGGCTGGGCCTGCTGGGTTTTGTCCCGCTGCCGACCAAGTGGTACATCGACATCGGCGAACCGATTCCGACGGATCAATATCCTGAGAAAAGCGATCAGAATTTGATGCTGGTCTCGCAGTTGACGGATCAGGTCCGCAACATAGTGCAGAAGATGATCATTCAGCGGTTGTCACAAAGACGATCGATCTTCTTTGGGTAACTCCTCAAACCTGACAGGTCTTCACAGACCTGTCAGGTTTTTTTCGCCCCTACTGATTTGTGACAACTTCGGGTAAAATGTGCCGCCATACCACTTCGAGTGACACACCATGCCCATCTACGCCAACGCCGATACGTTCTACCCGATCATCAAAGAAGTCTTCGCCCGCATCGAGGCAGACTCGCCGCACGCGCTGGCGGGTTTGATGCGCTCGAAGTTGATCGTGCGCTTCAAACTCACGCACCCGATGGCGGAGATTCTGCTCAACGGCCGCCGCGCGGCCTTTCAGGCGACGTATGGCCCCTCGAAGCTGCTGGCCGACCTCGACGCGCACTTCACCGGCGACACGCTGCACAAGATTTTCCTGGGCCAATGGACGCTGGCGCACGCACTGAACATCGGCCAACTGCGCATCAACGGGCCGATCCTCAAGGCGTTGGAGTTGGCGGAGTTATTTGAGGCGGCGAAGAAGATTTATCCGGCGGTGTTGAAAGAGCGGGGATTGCTGAAGTAGGTGTGTGGTGAGTCATTCCGAGGAGCATGCTTCTGCGACGAGGAATCTCTGGCGCGGCAGGCAATGTGGCTGGTCGTGCCAGAGATTCCTCGCTCCGCTCGGAATGACACACCATCAAATTGACGGTGGACTTAGTCCTCAATCCACCGTCGATTTCTACCCATTCCCATTCGGCGACGATTTCGCTTCCGACAACTTCGCTATCGCCTCATCCAACTTAGCCAGCGTCTGATTGAGCTGCTTGAGCGAAGCCGCCGGACTGTAGTCCACCGGACTATTGTCCGCCGTGTCCGGCGACGTCGGCGCAGGCAGGGCCAGTTGCTTGCGAGGCGCGGGGCTGTTTTCCAGAATGCGGCGCAGCACGGTCGAGTCGTAGTTGGAACGCTTGAGTTCGGTCAGTTCCGCATCGACCAGGCGTTGATTGAGCTCGATGCCGTGGCGGCTCAACAAATCCGCGTAATACCGGTAATTCTCCGCGAGTTTCACCGTCACCGTTTCAAAACCATGCCGGGCCACCGTAAGGCGCGTGCTGTACCGCATGATGTTGTAGAACGACATCTCGTGGTCTTTGCCGTCCGGCTCCACCAGCACGATGTCCACTTCCGGGTGCGTCTTGCGCAGCTGCTTGATGTGATACAGCAGGCCGGAATGGGTCTGGATGCGCGTCACCTGCGACGCGACGGCCGTAAAGCCCTTGTCGCCGAGCAGGCCGCCATCGGGTCCGAAGAACGGAATCGACGCGCGATCGCCGTTGTCGAAAGGTACCAGCGGATTGATGCAGATGATCAACGTCGCGCCGTGCTCGATCGCCAGATCGAGGCTGGCATTGCCGCGCACGCTGCCGTCGATGTAATCGTGATCGGCGATGCGCACCGGCTTGTAGAGGATGGGGACGGCGGTCGACGCCGCCACTGCCAGCGAGATGGGCACGTGCTGATTGCTGTCGCGCCCGAACACGGCCCGCTGTCCCGTGTCCAGATCGGTGGCAATGATATACAGATCGCGCTTGAGCCGCTCAAACTGATCGCTGCCGCCGTGAGTGGTAATGGCATGATGAATGTAGCGTCCCAGCGCCCGGCTATCGTAGAAACCGGCGGGCAACGCTTCGGACAACGACCAGATAAAATCGAACAGGGTCATGTCCTTCAAATAGCGCAGATAATGCGACCATGCCCCGGAGATGGTCTTCGGCAGTTTCGCGCCCAGTTGCAGCAAATCGCGCGGGTCAAAATAAAACAGATCGCCGCGTTCGATGGCGCGGATGTCGGGATGATCGCCGGCCAGCGCCTGCAACATCGTTTCCGGCGCGATGCCATTGGCGACCAGCGAGCCGACCAGCGCGCCTGCGCTCGTGCCCACGACCAGATCGAAATCGTTGACGGTGCGATCGGTCAACAGATCGTCGATGGCGCGCAGCGCGCCGATCTCGTACACGGCGCCGGTCAAACCGCCGCCCGCCAACACCAGCGCTGTCTTGCCGCGAGAATTCCAGAATGGGCGCATACTGTGGCCTGCCTTGTTATTCGTCCTCAAACGGATTGGGATCGTCCGCGTACATCCGATCGAGCAGGTTAAGTTCCCGCTGTCTGATCGTCGCGCGAAAGTGCTGCGAGCCGTGCATGTGCTTGAAGCCGGCGTAGCCGCGCTCCAGAAAATCGACCAGCGCCACGTGGCCGGAACTGCGCAGCGGCCGCTTCGCCACCGATAACGTCGGCCCGGTCAGCGGATTACGCACGATGCCGTCGATGCGTTCACAGACCTGCTCGATCAACTCGATCTGATACACGCGGGCGGCGTAATTGTCGCACAGCCGATAGCCCCCGGCGTACAACTCCGGCGTGATCGTGTCGGTGACGCCCAGTTGATTGAGCAGCACATCGAGCAACTGCCGATCGAGCGTTTCGCTTAATTGATGCAGTTCCACCGTCGCGGCCAGCGGGCGCAGCATCGACTC
>JAUQXD010000860.1 GCA_030834835.1 Thermoflexales bacterium
CACGCACACCACGGAATATTCGCTTTCGACCCCGAAGCCGCTATGGTCGGAACAGAATCCGATCGATTGGTGGCAGGGCACGGTGGCCAGCATCAAAGCAGCGTTGAGCAAGGCGAATCGATCGGGCGACGAAGTGGTGGCGATCGGGTTGACGGGACAGATGCATGGCCTCGTCATGCTCGATAAGTCCGATCGCATTTTACGGCCCGCGATTTTGTGGAACGATCAGCGCACGGGTAAACAATGTGGCGAAATCACCGAGAAAGTGGGCGGGCTTGATCGGTTGCTGCAACTGACCGGCAATCAAGTGCTGCCCGGCTTCACCGCGCCCAAGATCGTGTGGGTGCGCGAGAATGAGCCTGCAGTTTACGATCAAACCGCACATATGCTGTTGCCCAAGGACTATGTGCGATTTTGTTTGACGGGCGAATACGCTACCGAAGTGTCCGATGCGTCGGGTATGTCGTTGTTGGATGTGGCGAATCGGCGCTGGTCGGATGAGATGTTGAGCGCGCTCGATATTCCGCGCGAGTGGCTGCCCACCTGCACCGAATCTGATGTCGTATCGGGCCGCATCAGCGCGAGCGCGGCGAAGGCGACAGGTTTGAAAGAAGGCACGCCTGTCGTGGGCGGCGGCGGCGATCAAGCGGCGCAAGCCGTGGGCAGCGGAATCGTTAAGGCTGGCGTGATCTCGGTCACGTCGGGTACCAGCGGCGTCGTGTTCGCGCACAGTGATCATTACGCGGCCGAAGCGCAAGGGCGCTTGCATGCCTTCTGTCACGCTGTCCCCGGCAAGTGGCACTACATGGGCGTGATGTTGTCCGCAGGCGGATCGTTCCGGTGGCTGCGCGATTCGATCGGCGAGATGGAGAAAGCCGCCGCGAAGTTGATCGATGTTGATCCGTATGAACTGCTCACGCAAGAAGCGGCGCTTGCGCCGGTGGGCAGTGAAGGGCTGTTGTTCCTCCCGTATCTCACGGGCGAACGCACACCCTATCCCGATCCGCAGGCGCGCGGCGCATTTGTCGGCCTGACATTGCGGCACGGTAAAGGCCATCTGATTCGATCAGTGTTGGAAGGCGTGTCGTTTGGTTTGCGCGATAGCCTCGAATTGATCAAGGGATTGGGTGTACCCATTGAGCAAGTACGAGCCTCCGGTGGCGGAGCGCGCAGTGCCGTGTGGCGACAGATTCAGGCCGACGTGTTCGGCGCGGAGTTGGTGCTGGTCAACGTGACCGAGGGCGCGGCGTTTGGCGCAGCGTTGCTGGCGGGCGTCGGCGCGGGTACGTTTAACAGTGTCGATGAGGCGGTGGCCGCGACGATCAAGATCACCGATCGAACTGCGCCGATCGCTGCCAATGCAGCAAAATACGAGCGTTTGTATCCGTCGTATCGCGCGCTCTATCCGGCGTTGAAAGACACGTTCCACTCGTTGCCGGATTAGCATCGGTTGAAACCGACGCCTACGAATAGTAAACCCGCTTCAGCGGGTTGTATGCCGACTATCGCACTACACAACTATCGAACTATCTCACTATGACTTCTCGTTACCGAACTGCCGATCAAGCCTGGGTGCGCGAACGCAATCTGTCGATCGTGCTGAATTACCTGTGGGAAGCCGGCGGCCCGATCGCGCGGGCACGGCTGACCGAGATCAGCGGCCTCAACAAAAGCACAATCGGTAATTTGTTGACGCCGCTGCAGGCGTGGGGCTTCGTGCGCGAGACCGGCACGCAGAGTATCGGCCCTGGCCGGCCCGGCACGCTGATCGATCTGAACCCGGATGCGGGTCGCATCGTCGGCGCGGAAATCGGCGTGGACTTCATCTCGGTGGTGCTGGCCGATCTGAAAGCCAACGTCCTATGGCGGCGCAAGATCGATACGAATGGCGCGATCAAACCCGGTCAACCGCAGATCATGGTACAGGCCGAGATGATTGTGCGCGAGGCCATTCAACAAGCCGAAGCGAGCGGTCAGCGCGTGTTGGGCATCGGGCTGGGTGTGCCGGGCCTGATCGATCACGCGACGGGCACGCTGCTGTTTGCGCCCAACCTCGGGTGGAAAGATGTGCCGCTGCGCGAGATGTGGCGCGCGGCGTTTGGCGTGCCCGTCATCGTCGAGAATGAAGCGAACGTGGCTGCGCTGGGCGAGCGCATGTTGGGCGTTGGCAAGCAAAACGATCACTTCATTTACCTGAGCGCAGGCGTGGGTTTGGGCGGCGGTCTGGTGATAGACGGCAAGTTGGTCGGCGGCGCGGGCGGCTTTGCGGGCGAGATTGGTCACATGACGCTGGTGCCCGACGGGCCGCAGTGCAACTGCGGCAATCGTGGCTGCTGGGAAACGTTGATCGGGCCGACGGCGATCAAAGAACGCGTGCAGCAAGCGGCCGCGTTAGGACAAACGCCGTGGCTGTTGGCGCTGCCAGAAGTCAACGGCGATGTAACCGCGATTCGCATGCGGCATGTCCTCGCCGCGGCGGAGCAGGGCGAAGTAGCGGTGCTGCACGTGTTGGATGAAGTGGGGCGTTATCTGGGCATCGGCATTGCCAGTCTGGTGAATGCGCTGAATCCCGGTTTAGTGGTGTTGGGTGGGGTGTTGAGTCTGGCCGGGCCGTACATTTTGCCGCGCGCGCAGCAGGAAGTCAACGCGCGGGCGCTCGCCGCATCACGGGCGGGCGTAGAGATTTGCTTATCGGCGTTTAAGTTCGATGCGTGCGTGATGGGCGGCGTCAGTCTGATCGTGCGTGAGATACTGGGCAAGCCTGAGGCGTGGCAGCCGGGCAACACTGCACCTTAACAACTGAAAATTCTACACCAACGCATCGTCGATGACTTGCCGGACGGCGGTGGCGTCCAGGTCTTTCTTGTCGAGGAAGGCCACCGCCCCGGCATGCAGTCCCAGCCGGTGAAACTCCCGATCGGGGTAGGCGCTGATCAAGACGACGCGCGTGGCAGGGGACACGGCCTTCACACGGCGCGTGCAGTAGATGCCGTCTTCGTCAGTGAGTACGACATCGATCAGGGCGAGTTGTGGCTTTACGCTTTCGGCTAAGCGCACGGCCTCGGCGATGTCGTCCGCTTCGTATAACAGCGTGGCCGGATAAGTCTTGCCGATCATGCGCGCGAGTTGCTGGCGATAGCGCGGATTGTCATCGACCAGCAGGACGGATAGGGATTTGCCGGATTCCGATTCAGGCAGATCGACCGCTTGCTGGCCCGTCGCGGCCAGCACTTCGGGGTGATGCATCAGGTAACTCAACGCTTCCGATCGGCTGTACACGCCCAACGCGCGATACAACCGTGTCAGGTGGTTCTCGACGGTCTTGACGCTGAGGCCGGTGGTCTGCGCGATCTTGCGATTGTCGTGGCCCTGCGCCAGCAGATGCAGCAGTTCGCGCTGACGGCGCGTGAGCGGCGGAACTTGCGGGGGCAGGGCGGGCGCCGATCGGTGGCGCAACAATCGCTCGACAAGCGGGCCGGAGATCCAGCGTTCACCTGCGATCACGCGCTGTACAGCCAGCTGCAAATCGGCCAACGGCTGATCCTTCAGGTGATAGCCATCCACGCCGACATCAAGCAAACCCACTAAGTATGATTCATCGGCATGGGCGCTGACGACGAGCACTTTCAGATCGGGAAACTGAGCCTTGATCTGCCGCACCGCTGCAATCGGCTCGAAGTCCGGCATGGCGACGTCGATGATGAGCAGATCGATCGGGTGCTCG
>JAUQXD010000861.1 GCA_030834835.1 Thermoflexales bacterium
CCGGTCAGACAGCGAGTGTGCATGCCCCTGCGCGACTATCTCCAACGGCTCGATCAACGCGGCGACCTGATCCACGTCACTGCGCCCATCTCCAGGACCTACGAGATTGCGGGCGTGCTCAAACACCTTGAGCCGAAGCCGGTGATGTTTGAGTGCGTCGAAGAATCTGTCTTCCGCGTGATGGGCAATTTGTTTTGCAGCAAAGCGGCCTTTGCCGATTACTTCGGCATCCAGGTCAAAGACATCATTTCGTTCCTCGCCAACGCGATTGATCAGCGGCGACCCTGCGAAGTCGTCACTGACGCACCCTGCCAGGCAGTCATTGTCACCGCTCCCGACCTCGACGCGCTGCCCATTCTGCGTCACTGTGAATTGGATGGCGGCAACTACATCAGTTCAGGCGTCGTCATCACCAAACACCCCACCTACGGGCAAAACGCCGACTTCCATCGCTGCATGCAGTTATCATCCACGGAGCTGGCGATGCGCATCGTGCGCTCGCGTCACTTCGACACTTACCTGCGCGATCTCAAACATCTGGATGTGGCGATCTGCGTCGGCAACTCGCCGGCTGTTCTGGCCGCAGCCGCCACCTCGGTCGATCTGGGGATCGATGAATTGACGATAGCGAATGCGCTGGAGCCAACCCCCGTGGTTCGCGCCCACTCGATCGATCTCCTGGTCCCGGCGGACGCCGAATTCGTGATCGAGGGCACGGTCTATCTCGATCGGCTGCACGCCGAAGGGCCGTTTGTCGATCTGACCGAAACATACGATGTCATTCGACAGGAACCGGTGTTTGAGGTCAAAGCCATCACCCATCGCCGCGATGCGATCTGGCAAGCGCTGCTGCCCGGCGTGCTGGAGCACAAATTACTCATGGGCATGCCGCGCGAACCGACCATCTTCAACAAAGTGAACGAAGTCGTGAAGTGCCTGGATGTCAACGTCGATCCCGGCGGCGCGTCGTGGCTGCACGCCATCGTGCAGATCGACAAGCGTAGCGAGGACGATGGCCGCAAGGCAATCGAGGCGGCGTTTGCGGGCCATCGCTCGTGTAAACACGTCTTCGTCGTCGATAGTGACATCGACATCTACAATCCCAACGAAGTGGAATGGGCCATGGCGACGCGCTTCCAGGGCGACACCGATTTGATCATCAAACCGCGCGAGCAAGGCTCCAGCCTCGATCCCAGTTCGGAGACGGGCACGCACTTCACCACGAAGCTCGGCTTCGATCTCACCAAACCGCTCGTCGCCAAAGGCAAAACCTTCGATCGTGCGCCCTTTCCAATAGTTGACATGAGCAAGTTCTTGAAATGAACAATCAATATCGAGAAGGAGTTGTTGTTCTACTCGAGAACGCCAATGGGCAGATCGCTTTTCAGCTTAGGGACAACAACCCTGAAATCATGTCCCCCAATTATTGGGGACTTTTTGGCGGGTGGTCAGAGGCAGATGAATCACCTCAGCAAACAGGGATTCGGGAAATCGAAGAAGAACTTGGTTATTCACTCAACGCGTCTAAACTGGTTTATTTGACGGCGCACGTCGACGGCGAAGTAAAATCACACATTTTGCGTTATCCAATTACCGACGAGTTGCAAAGTGCGAAGCTAACAGAAGGTCAAGGGATTCGGTTTATGACACTGGCCGATCTTCAAAATCGAGACGTTATTCCTCGTCATCGAGATATTCTTAACTGGTATCTGCACGACAAACAAATACATCAAAACGAATAGCCAATAATATGCGACTTACTCATAACGAACGACAAATGCTCGACGGCATACATGGTCGGGCCACGCAGAAGGCGATGGAGATTCTGGTCGCCCTCGGCACGATTTATGGCGCGGAGAAAATGGCGCCCGTCACCTCCGTGCAAATCTCCGGCGTGAGCTATGACAACTTGGGCGAGGCGGGCCTGCACTTCCTGTCCGAGATGGCCGATGGCGGCGGGCAAACGCGTGTGCTCACCACCCTCAACCCGGCGGGCATGGACATCGAGAACTGGCAGGCCCTGGGCATCAGTGCGGAGTTTGCTGCAAATCAAATGCGCGTCATCGAAGCATTCGCGCGCATGAATGTGATCACGACCTGTTCGTGCACGCCCTATCTCTTCGGCAACGTGCCGCACTTTGGACAGCACATCGCCTGGGCGGAAAGCAGCGCGGTGTGCTACGCCAACTCCGTGATCGGTGCGCGGACCAATCGGGAGGGCGGACCCAGCGCGCTCGCTGCCGCGTTGACGGGCGTCACCCCCGAATATGGCTTTCATCTAGAAGAGAATCGTCGCCCTGGCGTTACGATTGAGGTGACAGCGACGCTCACCGAAAACAATGAGTTTGGCGCATTGGGCATCGCCATCGGCCAGCACTTGGAGCGCTTCAGGGAAAAACCCATCGCCTACATCACCGGCGTCGAACGCGCCTCCGTCGAACAACTCAAGTCGTTTTGCGCCAGTATCGCCACGTAT
>JAUQXD010000862.1 GCA_030834835.1 Thermoflexales bacterium
GCTAAATTATTGCCAAAACGATAATGACCGTACCGCATCCTCAATGTGGTCAGTTCTTCAATAAACGGAACATAGATTTCGTCCGGCACGCCATCCTTTGGAACGTAGCGCCAAATGTAGCTCACTATTTCTGCCACTAGCTTCTGTGCTGGCTCTAACTCATGGGGTTTTACATCCCTCCATTTGTCAAGGCTAACGTTTCCATGAATAGCTTCATTTGACTCACGGAATGCACATGCTCGCTTCGTTGCGCACACTTTTTACCAGTCTGAAATGTTTGTCACTGAAAACCCAATGTATGCTAAATGTTCGCTGAATTACCAACAAGTGTGGCAACACGTTCCGCTTGAGTGCGACCGCTAGGATCGCAGTAGGGACGATCTTGATCTAGGGATTTCCAGTACAGCAGGAAGGTTGTTCTGTCCCAGCCATTGGTTTGAGGTTTGTGCCAGCGAACTTGGATTGGGCGTTTGTCGCTTTCGGCACGTGTGATGTAAACTATCCCGTTGCTATCATGTAAAGAAATTTCAGTATTGAGCGGGAAGGCGAATTCCACTTTTTTCCACCGCTCTAAGCATTGGGCGTCACGACACAATCGGCAATATCGTTCAATCGATTGGCTTTCGTAGATTGTGCAGCCAGTGCCTTTTGTCATACACTGCCTCCTTCAATACATCTGCTTCATCATCGCCCCATCCTTCTCCCAAGTGCTGGGAGAGGGCACTCATCGTCCATCTTACTCGACCCCAACCCGGGTGAGGGCCTCTACAACTCCCCCCGAAACGCCCGCGCGAGGATGGCCTGATCCACCTTCTCCGCCCGCCGCTGCGCGGCGACCCGCAGAATATCGGCCCGTTTGCTCTTCAAGAGTTCGTCAACGCCCATGACTCAACCTCCACTGTAGGGCACATGTAGGGCACACCATCGCTTCGCGCGTGTAAAGGTAGTATAGCATCGATTAAACGCGGGCGAAAACGAAGGCGGATGGAAGCCGTCAACGGACCGCTGCGCGAAACGGACACGCGGACAGAAACGGACATGCGCCCGCGTCAAGATTGTGGTGCTGCAAAACAAAACGCCCGGCCTTGTGCAATGGTTGGGTGGTGTGGTGCGCTGCGCGCGGTGCGGGCAAATAAGACCTCGGAGGTTTTAAGGGACTGACTGGCCTTGCCTGCCGGTCGGCTCGAACGACTGTCAGCCGATGGCCGATTGTCTTTGAAAACCTCCGAGGTCTGGTCCGACCCGTCAGCGGCTCTTGAACAGGCGATCGAAAAGGGCGATGGTCAGTTCTTTGGCTTCGGTCGATAC
This sequence comes from Thermoflexales bacterium, assembly GCA_030834835.1. GTDB lineage: Bacteria > Chloroflexota > Anaerolineae > Fen-1058 > Fen-1058 > JAGOBP01. The sequence continues at coordinate 1,309 of JAUQXD010000862.1, forward strand.
GGCATGGCCCACACCGGGGAGAACGTGGAACTCAGTTGAAAAACCGCCCTGTTCCAATGCCGGTTAAAGTTTTCCGCGCCCCGTCCATAAAACCTGCGAGGTCTTGAAGGCTGCCGGCGCCCGACGATGGATCGAGCGCCGGTTTGTGCTGCCTCGTCGGGTATAATACAGACCCTATGCGCTACCTCGACCGAATTTACGCTGACTTCGAGATCGATCAACCGGTACTGCTGGACTTGATGCAGACGCGGGCCATGCAGCGTTTGCACGGCGTCTTGCAGCACGGCATCACGGGTTTGATCGGCATCACGCGACCCACCTCGCGCTTTGAGCACACGCTGGGCGTGATGGGGTTGGTGCGGCATTTCGGCGGCACACTCGATGCACAGATCGCGGCATTGCTGCACGACATCAGCCACACGGCCTTCAGCCACGTGATTGATTACGTGGTCGATAATCACGATCATCAAAGTTATCACGAAGACAAGAAGGCGTGGTCTGTGGCGCAGAGCGATGTGCCCGCTGTTCTAGTTCAGCACGGAATTGATCTGGAAACCGTGCTGCATGAAGAAAACTTTGCGCTGCTCGAACAACCCGCGCCACGCCTGTGCGCCGATCGGCTGGATTACTTCCTGCGGGATAGCGTCGATCTGGGTTTAGCCACACTCGCGGAGGTTCAAGCTGCGCTCGATCATCTCGTCGTGGCCGACGGGCGCATCGTGACCGACGAGGTGAGCGTGGCCCGCTGGCTGGCTGAGACATACATCGCTGCCGATCAGAAAAGTTGGGCGAACTTCCGCGAAGTGGGTGTGTACGAAGTGACGGCGCGGGCGATACGATCTGCGCTGCATCTAGGCGCGATCACCGAAGTCGATTTCTGGCTGACCGATGCGGAGTTGTGGTGCAAGTTATGCGACATTCACGATGACGACTTTCAGCGGCAACTCGCGCTGATTTCACCGGACACGCGCTTTGAGCGGGATGAAGTCTCGCCGACGTTCAGCGTCAGCACCAAACTCCGTACGATCGACCCTGATGTGTTGATCGACGGCCGCTTGTACACGCTGTCCGAACTCGACCCTGATTTCGCGCGCCATCGCACCGCTTACTTGAGCGAAAACACTGGCAAGTGGCCGATGCGGGTGGTGAAGCCATGAACCACGAATTGGCGCGAATCACCGCGAATGATTTCAAGCCTGACGGCGATGTGGGCGAACTCGCGGCTTGTTGTGGGCTACGAGTGTGAGTTACCGACAACGATCCGCTCTTCTGCTGATGCTCTTGCTGGCCTTTGGGCTGCGTGTCTTCCACCTCGATACGCAGAGCATCTGGTATGACGAAGGGCTGAGCATCTACCTCGCTCAGCAGTCGCCCGCACAGGTCATCGCCCTCAGTGCCACGACCGATCATCCGCCGCTGCATACGTTGTTGCTGGGTGGCTGGATGTCTGTTGCTGGTGACAGTGACTTTTCCGCGCGCTACCTCTCGGCGTTGTTCGGCGTGTTGATGGTCACGTTGACTTTTACGCTGGGGCGCAAGGTCGATGAGCGCGCGGGCCTCATCGCCGCCGGGTTGATGACGCTGTCGCCCGTTGCCGTCTACTACTCGCAGGAGACGCGCGGCTACACGCTGTTGACCGTGCTTGTGCTGTTTGCGACGCTGGCTTTTGCGAACATCGTGCGCGGCGATCAACGTTGGCGCAACTGGCTGAGCTACATCGCGGCGATGAGCGCGGCGCTCTACACGCACTACTTCGCGGCCTTCGCGTGGGCGGCGATTAATGTGGCCTATTTTGTAGACCTGACAGGTCTCCGAAGACCTGTCAGGTCTGTTATGAAGTGGATTGCCGCGCAATTCGCCATACTTGCGCTCTTTGCGCCGTGGCTGCCCAATGCGCTGGCACAGGCCGGATCGAATGCCACCTATTTTCCGGGGCGCGTGACGTGGGAAACGGTGATTGGCGACATATGGCGAGCTTTCACCGTGGGCGAGTGGGGGGATGCGTCCATCGTCGGTTGGGTGTGGCTGGCGCTGATCGTCATCGGGTTGGCGGGCGTGATCATTCATCGCCGCGACGCAGAGAATTCCGAGAGACATAGGGTAGTTTTGCTTTTGCTGTCGCTCGTGGTTGTGCCGCTGGTGTTGATGTCCGGGTTGGCGTGGCTTAAGCCCAAATTCGCGCCGCGCTACTTGCTGCCGACGTTGCCCGCGTTTGTCACTTTGGCTTCAGTGGGGATCGTGACTTTGATCGATGGGCTGCGCGCGCGTTATTGCCAGCCCGCCTCGATCGGGTTGGCGATCAGCCTGGCGCTGCCACTGGCGAGCGCCGCCTCGCTGCTGCCGCTGTATACCGATCAAGCACTGGCTCGTCCCGATGTCCGATCGGTCGTGGCGTACATTGACACGCACGAGGTTGCGGGTGACGCGATCGTGCTGATTGGCGGCCATCAGGCCCCGGCGTTTACTCATTACTATCGCGGCCACAACTCGATCGTGCCGTTACCGTCCGATCTGCTGCCCGCCGCGCAATCGCCGTTGGATGCGCGCGCGCTGACGACGTTGGCCGACATCGGGGCGCATCATCCGCGCGTGTGGCTGGTGTTGTGGCAAAACGACATCGCCGATCCAACGAATGTGGTGCTGGATGCGCTGTTGGATAAAGCCCGACGCATCACCGTGGGTGAAAACTTTCACGCGATGAGCGTGTTATTGTTCGATGTGAAGGACGTCACATGGAATGGCGCACTGCAAAATCCGGCCGATTTTGCCTTTATGGAGCCGCTGCGGCTGGTGGGTTACAATGTGAACTTGAGGCGCATAACTATTGACACGCCCCTGCGATTCGGGCTATACTTGAGATCAGACGATCGGGTGCGCGGCAACTATCAAATCTTTACACACGTCCTTGCCGCCGATGGCACGTTGCTGGCGCAAGCCGATCACATCGCCGGAGCCGATTCGTATCCCACTTCGCTCTGGCGGCCTGGTAGTCTGATTTACAATCGTTTTGAGATTCAACTGCCCGTTGATACGCCGCCCGGTCAGTATCAGATCGCCGTCGGGTTGTATGAGGGCGATCGGCGGTTGGCCTTAGCGGACGGCCGCGATCGCATCGACCTGTTTTCAATCACTGTGACACCATGATCCTGCTTACACCTCACGCTAACACCATCCCGGCACGCTTCACGTGCCCGTCTGGCGCGGCCCGCATCAAGTGGGCCACTGCCGACGTTTGAGTCTGCCTGCCTCCTGTCGGTTTTGTGCTGCATTTACCGTTCATTTCCACGCAAGATTATGCTTGCGTTATTCATTCATCCCCAGGAGGATTGACATGGCTACCGTTCCGATGATTTTACCAGGGCAACTGGCGCAGTCGTGGATTAAGCGCGATCATGCGCACCTGTCGCCGTCGTATGCGCGCGCTTATCCGTTTGTGATGGATCGCGGGCGCGGCAGTGAAGTGTGGGATGCGGATGGCAACCGCTTCATCGACATGAATGGCGGCATCGCCGTCACCGCGACCGGCCACTCACATCCCGACGTGGTGCAGGCGATCAAAGATCAGGCCGATCGCTTCCTGCATATGTCAGGCACGGACTTCTACTTCGACAAGATGGTGCAGCTGGCGGAGAAACTGAACGACATCCGCCCGCTGAAGGAAGAAGTCTACACGTTCTTTACGAATTCCGGCTCGGAAGCGGTGGAAGTGGCGATTAAGCTGGCGCGGCACTTCACGGGCCGCCAGCAATTCATCGGTTTCCAGGGCGGCTTTCACGGGCGCACGATGGGGGCGCTGTCGTTCACGTCCAGCAAGGCGATCTATCGCAAAAACTTTGCGCCGTCGATGCCGGGCGTCATCCACATTCCCTACTGCTACCCGTATCGGCCCATTCTGGCGAACCCTGAAAACAAAGACTATGGTGACGTGGTGCTGGACTATCTGGAAGAGGTAGTGTTCGCGCAGATGGTTACGCCGCACGAAGTGGCCGGCATCTTGATCGAACCCATTCAGGGCGAGGGCGGCTACGTGGTGCCGACGCAGCAGTTCATGGCGCGCCTGCGCGACATCTGCACGCGGCACGGCATTATGCTGATTGCGGATGAAGTCCAATCGGGTATGGGGCGCACCGGCCGGTGGTGGGCCATCGAGAATTTCGACGTCGAGCCGGACATTATCACGTCGGCCAAGGGCATTGCGTCGGGCTTGCCGCTGGGCGCGGTGATCGCGCGCAAGAGTGTGATGAACTGGCGACCGGGTCAGCAGGGCAGCACGTTTGGCGGTAATCCGCTGTCGTGCGCAGCGGGACTGGCGACCATCGATGTGATCGAGCGCGAGGGCCTGTTGCAGCATACGCTGGACGTGGGTGATTATGCGATGGACGTGTTGAGCGAGATGAAGGAGCGGCATGCCACCATCGGCGATGTTCGCGGCAAAGGCCTGATGATCGGTGTGGAGTTTGTGCTCGATAAAGTGAAGAAGACCGTCGCGCACGATCACGCCGAGAACATCGTGGCGAAGGCGTTTGAGAAGGGCGCGCTGTTCCTGGGCTGCGGCAAGAGTTCCATCCGCATGTCGCCCGCGCTCAATATCTCGCGGCAGTTGACGGATGAAGCGCTGGCGATCTTTGAAGATGCCATTACCGAGGCGGAAGCCGAGTTGTAAGCGTGTTCGACTGGCGCTGCAAGCCGCAGGGCCGCTACGGTATAATAACGGCGACCTCTCCGAGTTCAGAGAGGTCGCCGTTTGATCTGACCCGCGTGGACTACGACATGAACTGGCGACGCGATCGATTGATCATTTTGGGCATTATCGCAGCCGCGCTGGCCGCGTATCTGCCGACGTTGATGACGGATATTTCCGCAACGGACAATTCGTACTTCATCGACGTGGGCAGCAACATGAATGCGCTGGCACAGTGGGGTACGCTGCATGGCTCGGCGTACCCGCTCTATTCGTTCACCGGGGCGGTGTTTGTGGCCGTGATGCGCCTCACCGGCCTGAGTCCGGCGGGCGCGGCCAGCCTGTATTCGACGCTGTGGGGCATCGCAACGCTGATCGTGTTGTACATATTCCTCGTCGAGTGGCGGGGCGATCGGGTGTTGGCGTTGGCGGCAGTGGGTCTGCTGGGATTTAGCTGGGCTTACTGGCTGTTCTCATCCTATGCAGAAGTCTACACGCTGTCGGCCTTCGTCGTGGTGGTGGCGTTGTGGTGTGCGTTAAAGGCCGATCGCACGCGGCAGGTGAAATACCTGTACGGTCTGGCCGTGTGCTGCGGCTTGAGCATTTCTCATGCGCGGGCGATTGCGCTGGCGCTGCCTGCGCCGCTGTTGATTGCGCTGCCGGCGTTGTGGGCGGCGTTTTGGCCTCACCCCCTGACCCCCTCTCCTGACAACGCCCGCTCCGTTTCACTACAGGGTGCTGTCAGGAGAGGGGGAATGTTTGCCTTCAGATGGATTGGACTGGCCGCGCTGACAGGTGTAGTCCCCTACGGCTATCTGCTCATCCGATCGCTGCAACACGCCGAATGGATCTGGGGCGATCCCTCCACGCTGGACGGCTTCTGGCGCCTGATGTTTGGCGCGGCCTACACGGCGCTGTTGACGTGGCCGACCACGCTGCAGGGCTGGCTCGATCTGATCGCCTGGGTGGGGCAAGTATGGATCGATTGGCTGACATGGCCGATCGCGCTGCTGGCGACGGCGGGCCTGGCGTGGCTGTTTGTGCGCAGGCAATGGCGTTATGCTCTGGCCTTCACATTGAATTTGCTTATCCTGTTTGTCTTTGCTATCGCGGAACAGGCCAGTTTTCCGGGCGAACCGCTGGACGACATCCCGGCGATGCTGACGCCCGGTTTTATCTTCGCGCTCAGCGGACTGGTCTTTTTATTTTCGGACTTGCGCGCTCGATCGGTCTGGTGGTGGCGCGGCGGCATTGCGCTGAGCGCCGTAGCGTGCGCGTTCATGATCGTCGTCAATCAACCGTATGTGTCGCAACTCACGCACGATCAGACCGGGCGCAATATCATCCGCGATGCACAGCGCTTTGTGGCGGCCAGCAACTTCGCGTCGCCGCCCGCGTTTTTCTCGCCCTGGAGCGGCGAGTTCTGGGCGCTCTCTTACGGTGCGACGGTGACCGGCGAGATTGAGAATTTCGATCTGCTGCCCAATCGCGCTGACCTGAAAGAGGCGGTGGAGCACTACGGGCGCGTGCATACATTTGAGCACACGTTTTACAATCGCGGCCTCGACTGGTGGCGCAAGCGACTGGGGTCTGTGTATCTGTCGTCGTCAGGTGTGAAGACCATCGCAGTGAGTGACCAACCGCTGATTACGACCGGCGATCTACCGCGCAACAACCCAACGTCAAGTGCGATGGGTGAGGCGCCGATCGAGTTGCGCGACTGGCAGGTTACACCGCTGGCCGACGGGCAGTGGCAAATCACGTTGTACTGGCAGGCCACCGCCAGCCCCGATCGGGATTTCAGCATCTTCGTGCAGGCCAGCGATCGCGACGTCATCGACAGCCCGGCTGCAATCGTGGCGCAGGCCGATTCGCGCGCGCCCGTGCATGGCTGGTATCCCACGACGCTGTGGTCGGCGGGCGAGATCGTGCGCGACGATCACCTGATCGCGCCGCCGCCCGATCGGCCTGCGAAAATCGTCGTGGTGGGTTTGTACATGCAGACCGGGGACGGCAACTTCGTCAACTTCGGGCGGCAAATCATTCCTTTGAGCGCCGCGCCGTAGCGCCAAAACTCCTGATTTTTTAGATATTTCCGCGCACCCCGATCGCGTCTGGATTGGGGTGTTTGCTTTGGAGAAGAGGCCGCTTCAAGGTATAATTGGAATCTGGATTTCGACTGGTCTGGCAGGCTCAGGAGCGACATTTTGGCAGACGAAACAGATGTGATTAACAACCCCGACGGCAACACTCCCAACGGCGAAAACCCTGACGGTATTCCACCCATCATGGACAACAATCGCGGCTATGTCCGAACCATCGACATTGAGCACGAGATGCGTGGGGCATACCTGGATTACGCGATGAGCGTGATCGTGGCGCGCGCGCTGCCCGATGCGCGCGACGGCCTGAAACCGGTGCATCGCCGCATCCTGTATGCGATGCACGACATGGGCATTCGCTCGAATACGGCTTATAAGAAATCGGCGCGTATCGTCGGCGAGGTGCTGGGCAAGTATCACCCGCACGGCGACTCGGCCGTGTATGACGCGATGGCGCGTATGGCGCAGGACTTCTCCATGCGCTATCCGCTGGTGGATGGGCAGGGCAACTTTGGCTCGATCGACGGTGATTCGCCGGCGGCCATGCGTTACACCGAAGCGCGCCTGGCGAAGATGGCCGAAGAACTGCTGCTCGATATCGATAAAGACACGATCGAGTGGGGCGACAATTTCGACGGCACGCTCAAAGAACCGCTGGTCTTGCCCGCCCGATTGCCCAATCTGCTGCTCAACGGTTCGTCCGGCATCGCGGTGGGCATGGCCACCAACATCCCGCCGCACAATCTGCGCGAAGTGTGCGACGCGATCAGTTACCTGATCGATCGCTGGGAGACGGTGATCGAGCAACGCCGCGCCGACGCGGCTGCGGCCGCTATGCCCTTCGCGCGTGAAGAAGAACTGGGCGTCATCGACGATCTGGCGCGCACGGCCGAGGATGGCGTGAGTGTCGAAGACCTGATGCAGTTCGTGAAGGGGCCGGATTTTCCGACGGGCGCGATGGTGCTGGGGCGCGATGGCATCCTCAATTTATACGCCACCGGCAAAGGCCGCCTCGTGATGCGCGCGGTGACGCACATCGAAGAGATGAAGGCCAATCGCTTCCGCATCAACGTCACCGAAATCCCGTATCAGGTCAACAAAGCGGCGCTGGTTGAGCGCATTGCCGAACTGGTGCGCGACGAGCGTATCGACGGCATTTCCGATTTGCGCGACGAATCCGATCGGCATGGCATGAGCCTGATCATCGAGATTAAGCGCGGCGCGAATCCCCGGACGGTGCTCAATCAGCTGTTGAAGTACACGCCGCTGCAAAGCACCTTTGGTGCGCAGATGCTGGCCCTGGTGGATGGTCAGCCGCGCCTGTTGTCGCTGAAGCGCACGCTGCAAATCTACATTTCCCACCGCCACGAAGTCATCACGCGGCGCAGTCAATTCGAACTGGACAAAGCCCGCGCGCGCGCCCACATTCTGGAAGGACTGCGCATTGCCTTAGCTAACCTCGACGCCGTCATCAGGACGATTCGCGAATCGCCGAATGCCGACGAGGCGCGCAATCGTTTGATCGAGCGCTTTGGCTTGAGTGAAGTGCAGGCGCAGGCCATCCTCGATATGCAATTGCGACGGCTGGCCGCCCTGGAACGCCAGAAGATCGAAGATGAATATCAGGCCGTCATGGCGACGATTGCGGGCCTTGAAGATTTGCTGGCTAATCCGCGCAAGATCCTGCTGCTGATCAAGGACGATCTGGCGAAGGTGCGTGACGATTACGGCGACGAACGCCGCACGCATATCACGGCCGACGGGGCCGAAGAACTCTCGATCGAGGATCTGGTCCACGACGAAGAAGTGCTGATTGCGGTGACGCAGCGCGGTTACATCAAGCGTGTGCCGGCGAAAGCCTATCGCGCGCAAAAGCGCGGCGGGCGCGGCGTCACGGGCATGGCCACGCGCGAAGAAGACGCAGTGGAAACAATCTTCGCCACGCGCAATCTGCATCACATCTTGATGTTCAGCGATCGCGGCAAGGTCTATCACGTGCGGGCCTATGAAGTGCCCGAAGCCGATCGGACGGCGCGCGGCGTGCCGCTGATCAATGTTATCGCGCTAACGGAAGGCGAGAAGATCACGGCCGCGCTGGCGATCCGCGAATTCCTGCCCAATACATTTTGTACGATGGCGACTCAAAATGGCCGCATGAAGCGCGTGGATATGACCGAGTTTGAGTCGGTGCGGCCCAGCGGCATCATCGCGATCTCGCTGGACGACGGCGATGTGCTGGGCTGGGTGAAGGCAACCAGCGGCGCGCAGGATGTCATCATCGTGACGGCACGCGGCAAGGCGCTGCGTTTCCGTGAAGCGCGCGTCCGCTCGATGGGGCGTGCCGCGGGCGGTGTCAACGCGATTCGATTGGCCGAAGGCGACACAGTGACCAGCATGGATGTCGCCGTGCCGGGCGGCCAGTTGTTGGTGGTGGCTGAATCGGGTTACGGCAAACGCACGCCGTTGGAAAGATATCCCGTGAAAGGGCGCTACACGGGCGGCATCCGCACGATCGCCGATCGGTACGAAGAGACCGGCCCGATCGTGGCGGCGCGGGTGGTGAAACCCGATGACGAAATCACCCTGATCACGGCTAACGGCATCGCGCTGCGTACCTCGGTGGAAAGCATTCGCGTGGCCGGGCGATCGACGCTGGGCGTGCGCGTGATCTCGCTGGACGAGGGCGATAAGCTGGCTTCACTGGCGGTGTTACAGGCCAGCCCGATCGAAGTCGCGCCGGAAGTGGCCGTCGATGATGTATTGGATGACGGCGCGATCGATGAAGCCGCTGAAGGTGAGGATGGCGCCGACGTTGATGAGGCTGAAATCGACAACGGCGAAGAATTGACTGAAGAAGTTGAAGTGGTGGGGGAGGGTACCAATGACACCAGTCAATGAGGTGTTGCAGAAGGCACAATTTGTCATGGATGCTGAAGGCCACGCCACTGCGGCTATGCTTGATATTCAGACCTGGGAGGCCCTGCTGGATTGGCTTGAGGAATTTGAAGATGTGCAGCTGGCGCGCGAGCGGCTGCAAACCTGGCCGACCAGGCAGGGCTGGACGCGCGCTGAATTATTGGTCGGATTGCAGTGACTCAAGCGTAAATGATAACATCCACCGTTCTGAAAGCCGGTCCCGGCCAGCTGGTTGAATACCTGCCTGATCTTGACGTCGAGCGCCTGGCGATGACACTGGTGGCGTTTGCCAACGGCGACGGCGGCACCATCGTGTTGGGTGTGGATGCGAACGGCCGGCCGAACGGCAGCGTGTATCCCGAAGATGTGGAGGGCGTGCTGCGCCGCGCCGAGATGCACTGCCGCCCGCCCGTTCACACCGGCTGGGAACAGATCGATCTGGCCGGGGCATCGGTGGTGGCGGTGACCGTGTCGCGCACCGGCGAACTGCATTCACTGGCCGATGGTCGCGTGGTCATTCGCATGGGCGCCGAGAATCGCCCGCTGGGCGGTGAAGCGATCCGGCAGTTGGCGGCGTCCAAGAGCAGCGGCGATTATGAAGCCGAAGTCGTGCCCGGCGCGAAACGATCTGATCTGGATGATGAAACGATTGCGGAATACACGGCCAAGCGGATCGAGCGCCAACGCCGATCGATCACGGCCACGCCCGACGAATTGCTGCGCGAGATCGGCGCGATCGACGATCGGGGCGAGCCGACGGTCGCCGGGGTATTGTTGTTCTGCAAGAATCCGCAGCAGTTTCTGCCGCAATCGAGCCTGGTGTTCGTGAAGTTTATCGGCACGGAGCCGCGCGGCGAAGGCGGCTTGCCGGGCTATGGCCGTCGCGAAGAGATCGGTGGGCCGCTGGCGCGCGTGATCGAAACGGCGTGGAATATTGTGCGCGAAGAGATGCGCGTTGGTGCGGTCGTGAAGGGTCTGGAGCGCGAAGAACTGACGGAGTATCCGTTGTTTGCCGTGCGCGAGGCGCTGGTGAATGCAGTCTGCCATCGCGATTATCGCCTGAAGGGCCGCCGGATCGAGATTCGCATGTTCTCTGATCGGATGGAAGTGATCAGTCCGGGCGGGCTGCCGGGTTTCATCACCGTCGATAACCTGGTCGAGGAGCATTTTTCGCGCAATCCACGTCTGGTGTCTGGCCTGTTCCAGTGGGGGTACATCGAAGAGTTGGGTCTGGGCATCGATCGCATGATCGAAGAGATGACGCAGGCCGGTCACGCGCCGCCGTTGTTCAAGGCGCAACCCCATTCGTTTACGGTGACCTTATCCAACATCAAGGAACGCCGCGCCACACCGGTCTGGGAAAAGACCATGAACGAGCGACAGGCGCATGCCCTGACCTATCTGCGCGAGCGCGGGCAGATCACCAGCCGCGAGTATCAGCAATTGTGCCCCGGCGTGTCGGCTGAAACGCTGCGCCTCGATCTGGTCGATCTGGTCGATCGAGGTGTGCTGATGCGGATCGGCGCGAAGAAGGGCACATATTATATTCTCAAGTAACGCAGCTGTAGTTCATTCGTGAGCTAATCGAGGCGGCAGAGCATGCCGGAGTTATTCGGACTTCAAGCACCTGTCTTAGTGGCGCTGGGCACCGGCCTGGGGTACATCGCTTTGCTGATCTGGGCGCTGCGGCGGCGCGGCGCGTATGCCCAGGGCTGGCTGGTGCGCGCGCTGCTGCTGTATCTGCTGTTGTCGCTGGTGTGGAGCGCGGGCCTGAGCCTGACGTTGTGGTATGGCGTCGGCCGCGATTCGCAAACGCTGGGCCTGCGCCTGGCGTTTGCCATGCTGATGATGTTGTCGCCGGTGGCGGTGATCTTGTCCCTGCTGTTTCTGGAGCGGCCAGGTGTCCGGTGGGTGTTGACGGCGAGCGGCGTGTGGCTGGCCGCGGTGCTGGCCGTTGAAATCAACCTGTTTGACGTGCAGACCGCGCTGCTCGGCTCGGTTCCCAATTTGACGATCGACAATGTCGCGCAGGCGCTGCAGGTGGCAGGCTGGTTTGGTTTTAGCCTGGGGTTGTTCACCCTGGTCGGGCTGGACTATTTTCAGACACGGCGGCCGCTGCATCGCAATCGGTTGTTGTTCTGGTTGACCGGCATGTTGTTGGTGCTGAGCGGTGAGGGCCTGACGCTGCTGGATCGCTCCAGCTATCTGTTTGACATGACGCAAATCGGCCTGGTGATGCGGTTTCTGGGCGTCATCGTGCTGGTCGTGGCGGCGGTTAACTACCATTTGCCGGTGCTGCGCAATGTGGCGCGGCGGGCCATCACCGCCATGTTGTCCACCCTGATGCTGGGCGGGCTGATCTTTGCCGGCATGTGGGTCGTGCTCACCACCTCCGAACAGCAAGTGTCGTTCACCACCGTGATGGCGGCCGTGGTGGCCGCCGCCATTCTGGCGATCTTTCAGCAGCCGCTGCGCGAGGGCCTGCATCGCCTGATCGATCGGCTTTCGAATCGGGGCCACTACGATCCGGCCCGGGCGCTGCGCGACTACGGCGACGCGATCAATAACATCCTTGAACTGGAAACGCTGGTCACGGTGGCGGTGGGCATCATCGCCGACGCGCTGGATGTGCGGCGCGGTGCGCTGCTGTTGATTACGGAGCGAGAGGCG
>JAUQXD010000863.1 GCA_030834835.1 Thermoflexales bacterium
TGGCTGTTGCGCGATGTCTTGCGCGGCGAATGGGGGTTCGATGGCTTCATCACGTCCGATGGCTATGCCGTCACTCAACTGCACGCGCTGCATCACGTCGCCGCCGACATCGCCGAAGCCGGGCGCAAGGCGTTACAGACCGGCATCGATTTTGAACTGGATAGCTGCTTCGGCACGCTGATTCAACAAGTGCGCGACGGCGTGATCGCCGAGGCTGTGATCGATCAGGCGGTAGCGCGCGTGCTGCGCGCCAAATTCTTGCTGGGCCTGTTCGAGCAACCATACATCGATGTGGAACGCGCCGAAGCCATCACGAATAGCGCCGAACATCAGGCGTTGGCCTTGAGGGCCGCGCACCAATCGATCGTGTTGTTGAAGAACGACGGACTGCTGCCGCTTGATCGAAATCAACTGCATTCCATCGCCGTGATCGGCCCCAACGCCGCGGATTTTCATCCCGGCGGCTACAGCACCGAATGCGCACACGGCCTCAGTGTGTTGGAGGGCATCCGGCGCAAAGTCGGCGATCAGATCGAGGTGCGGTACGCCGAGGGCTGCCGCATCACCGAGGGCGTGCAGGGCTGGCAGCAATGGTGGGACAACGCCGTCATCGCGAGTGATCCGCGCGACGATGTCGCCCGCATCGCGCAGGCGGTTGAGGTCGCGCGAGCGGCAAACGTGGCGATCGTGGTCGTGGGCGAGAACGAAGGCACCTGCCGCGAAGGCTGGAGCGAGAATCATCTGGGTGACCGCGAGAGCCTGAATTTGCCGGGACGTCAGGACGATCTGGTCAAGGCCATCGTCGCTACGGGCACGCCGACGATCGTGCTGTTGATCGGCGGGCGACCGTTGTCCATCAACTGGATTGCAGAGCACGCGCCCGCGATTCTGGAGGGCTGGTATCTGGGGCAAGCCACCGGCCCGGCCGTGGCCGATGTGTTGTTCGGCGACGTGAACCCCGGCGGCAAATTGCCCATCACCTTTCCGCGCTCGGCAGGGCAGATTCCGGCCTATTACTATCACAAGCCGTCGGCGCGGCGCGGTTATCTGTTTGCGGACAGGTCGCCGTTGTTTGCCTTTGGGCACGGCCTCAGTTACACGACGTTTGCATATGCTGATCTGCGCGTGACACCGATGCAGATTACGCGCGCTGAATCAGCCACCGTCAGCGTGCGGGTCACAAACACGGGCCAACGCGCGGGCGATGAAGTGGTGCAGCTGTACGCGCACGATCAACTCGCGTCGGTAACACGGCCCGTGAAGCAGTTGATCGATTTTCGCCGCATCACGCTCGAACCGGGCGAGACGCGCACCGTGGAGTTTATCGTCAAACCCGATCAGCTGTCGCTGCTGAACGAGCACATGCAGCGCGTGGTTGAGCCGGGACTGTTTGATCTCATGATTGGGACGAGTTCGGAGCGAGTGGAGACGATGCAGCTGGAAGTGAAGGTTGAAGGCTGAAGGCGGAAGGATGAAGAACAGCCGGTGCTATGACTGGAAGAAGGAGTCCTGCTCTTAATCATGATCCACACCCAAGGTCCCTGGTTTGTCGACGAACATGGCCGCGTCGTAGTGCTGCGCGGCGTGAACCTGTCGGGCAGCAGCAAAGTGCCGATCGGGCTGCCGACGCGCGTGCGCGAAGGCTTCTTCGATCATCGCCACGTCTCCTTCGTTGGGCGGCCGTTTCCGATCGAGGAAGCCGACGAGCACTTCGCGCGCCTGCGTGAATGGGGCCTGACCTTCGTGCGCTTCCTCGTCACATGGGAGGCGATCGAACACGCGGGGCCGGGCCAGTACGATGCAGCGTATCTCGATTATCTTGTGCAGGTGATCGAGAAAGCGCGGCAGCACCACATCCGATTGTTCATCGACCCCCATCAGGATGTGTGGGGGCGGCTGTCGGGCGGCGACGGCGCGCCGGGCTGGACTTACGAGGCCGTCGGCTTCAATCCGCAGAACTTCACCGAGACCGGCGCGGCAATCGTACACTGTCTTCACGGTGAACCGCTGCCCCGCATGATCTGGCCGTCGAATTACAGCAAGCTGGCCGCCGCGACGATGTTCACGTTGTTCTTCGGCGGCAACGCTTTCGCACCGCAGATCAAGATCGACGGCGAACCCGCGCAAGACTACTTGCAGCGCCATTACCTCGACGCGCTGAAGCAAGTGGCGCAGCGCGTGAAGGACTTGCCCAACGTCGTCGGCTTCGATTCGTTCAACGAGCCTTCGACGGGCTACATCGGCATGAAGGATCTGGCGCAGCCCATGAACATCCTGCGCACGGACGCCGCACCGACGCCGTTCGAGTCGATGCTGCTGGGTGCAGGCTTTTCACGCCCGATCGATGTGTACGAGATGACGCTGCTCGGCCCGCGCCAACGCGGCCAGCGGCTGATCAATCCACAGGGCGTGAGTGCGTGGCAAGACAATTGCGAGTGCATTTGGAAACAACACGGCGTGTGGGAGGTGGCCGCCAACGGCACACCGCGCTTGCTCAAGCCCGATTACTTTTCTCGCCTCAACGGCCGCCCCGTCGATCCGACCGATGATTTCATCCGCCCGTTCATTCGCCGCTATGCACGCGAAATCCGCTCCGCCATGCCGCACGCCGTGATCTTTGCGGAGAATGTGACGCTGGAGAATTCGTTGCGCTGGACGGCGGACGATGCGCCCAACGTCGCCAACGCCGCGCACTGGTACGACGTGCTGACGTTGTACTTCAAAGATCACATCTCATTCTTCAGCATCGATCCAATCACGCGGCGGCTCGCGTTAGGCGCGCAGCGCGTGCGGCGCCTGTTTACGGAGCAGCTGCGCGACATCCGGCATTGGGGCATTCACGCCATGAATGAGTCCCCCACGGTTATCGGCGAGTTCGGCGTACCGTTTGACTTGAAAAAGAAGCACGCCTATCGCACCGGCGACTTTGGCCCGCAGACCCGCGCGCTCGATTCGTACCTGGATGCCATGGATGCTAACCTGCTGAACTGGACGCTGTGGAACTACACGCCGGACAACGACAATCGCTGGGGCGATCAGTGGAACGACGAGGACCTGTCGATCTTCAGCCGCGATCAGCAAACGAATCCGCAGGACATCAATTCGGGCGGACGTGCACTGGTAGCCGTCGTGCGACCCTACGCGCGCGCGATCGCGGGTGAGCCGCTGCACATGAAGTTCGATCGGAAGTCGCACCACTTCGAGTTTGAGTTTCGCCATCACGCCGAAGTCACCTCGCCAACGGAAATCTTCGTGCCAAACTATCAATATCCGCAGGGCTATCACGTGGACGTGTCTGACGGGGCGTATGATGCGGATCGGGCGGCGCAATTGCTCATCTATCGACACAGCCATGATCGAGCCGTGCATCATGTGCGAGTGACGCCGGTTTGATCCTGCGCGCATTCATCAGGAGGTTGCCATGCACAATGCTTTGTTGTTAGGCGTTGGTCGTCGTCTGATCCCGATCCCGGCGTTCATCTGGCAGCGACAGGTGAAGGCCAACACCGGCGAGAGTCCCACGGCCTTCATGACGCCCGATCATCATCGCGTGCATGATTTCGTGGTGACTGAACTGCCGATCGAGGGACAGCCGCTGCCGCCGGAGTTGATCGCCGCCCGCTTGAATCTGCCGCTCGATCGAACGATCGCCATCCTCGACGATCTGGAAAAGCGCCTGACTTTTCTGTTCCGCGATGAAGCGGGCGCGGTGGTCTGGGCCGATCCCGTGACGGCGGCGAAGACGCCGCATCGCTTCACGGCTAATACGGGCGACACCCTCTACGCGGCTTGAGCGATCGACGCGATTGCGACGCCCTTCGTGCAAGGGCACTTACGGCCAGAGTTTACGTCGATCTCGATCACCACGGAATGCGCGCATTGCGGCCGGCCGCTGCACATCGAACTTGATCGCGAGTTGAACTATGGGGTGGCCGAGGCCGAAGCGCGGCCGATCGTGGTCGCGCCGCAGGTCAACTTTGCCCGGCTGCGCGATCCCAGCATCATCGACGCCTTCTGAAGAAAATCGATCTTCTTCTGGTCAGAAGAACACGCGCGAGAATACCGCAAACAACATGCTGAGGATCGCTGCACGTACCTGACGCTGGATCAAGCCGTCTATGTGACGCGCATCGTGCAAAGCGCGATCTTTGCGTTTCCACGGTGTACAGAGTAGGGGCGACCCTCGCGGTCGCCCCTATATCATTCACATGTTCAGCGCAGGCGTGGCCGCCTCAACTTCGACGCGATTGTCGTGATAGACCGCGCCGCCCATGTCCGAGTCGCGTTCGGCGACGGTGGCATTGGCGTTGGCGGCTTGGCCGTTCAACTTTGGCCAATACCCTTTCGGACTCAGCGCCACGCCGGGCCGAACGGCCTCGCTCACTTCGACAATGGCCTGAAACTCGCCGCGATCATTGAAGATTCGCACGCACGCGCCGCTCGATAACTGCCGAAGCGCGGCATCGGTTGGATGGAGCACCACACGCAGCGGCCCGGCCTTTTTCAGCAGGTCCGGTTTGTTCACGAATAGACTGTTCAGAAAATAGTGCGAGGCCGGCGTGATGAGCGTCAACGGATAACGCCGCGCCAATTCTTGATCCACGACTTCCTGCGACGGCGTATAGGTCGGCAATGGATCGAAGCCGTCGTCCGCGGCTGTCTGCGAATAGAACTCGATCTTGCCCGAAGGCGTTGGGAAGCCGTGCGGATACGCGAGCGTCGGCTGCGGATAATTCAAGCGTGCCCAACCCTGCTCTTTGAGTTTTTCCAGCGTGATCCCTTTGAGCGATGGATGATCGGTATCGAGAAAGGCGCGCGCCAGATCATCGTCGCTGTCGTAGAGACACGGCTCGGTCAGCCCCATCTGCCGCGCCAGCCGACGAACGATCTCGGTACCGGGCAGGCATTCGCCCGGCGGCGAGATCGCCGGTTCGTTCCACAGCACGTAGAGATGACCATAGGCGTTGTGCAGATCGGCGTGTTCGGGCTGCATCGTCGTCGGCAGCAATAGATCGGCGTAGTCGGCGGTGTCCGTTTGAAAGTGATCGACGACGACGGTGAAGAGATCCTCGCGCGCCAGACCGCGACGCACCGTGTTCTGATCGGGGTTGCTGGCGACCGGATTTGCCGCCAGCACCAGCAGCGCCTTCACCGGTGGATCCGTAGCCTCAAGCAGATTGTCGCCGAGGCGCGACATCAAAAGGGTGCGCGTTTGCGACGAGCGCAAATCAGGGCGGAACAGACGATCGAAATTGCCCTGCATGTAATCGCCGGTCGAATAGACCGCACCGCCGCCCACGTACTGCCAATCGCCGGTGACGCCGGGAATGGTCATGATCGTGCGCAGCGCCATGCCGCCGCCCGCATGGCGTTGAATACCCATTTTCGTGAAGATGCCCGTCGGGCGAGTGGTCGCCAGGCGTTGGCCCAATGCGCGGATCGTTTCCGCCGGGATGCCCGTGATGTGCGCGACTCGTTCCGGCGGATAGTTCATGATGCGCGCGCGATATTGCTCCCAGCCGAGCGTGTGCTGCTCGATGTAAGCACGATCTTCCGCGCCCGATGTGACCACGACATTCAAGAGGCCCATCGCCAGCGCGGCGTCCGTCCCCGGAATGAGCGAGATATACTCATCGGCCTGTTCGGCCGTGCGGGTGCGGATCGGATCGATCACGACCACGTATGCGCC
>JAUQXD010000864.1 GCA_030834835.1 Thermoflexales bacterium
TCGGCGGCAGCTGCGGCCCCCAATCCCAACCGAAATGGCAGGGTGCTTTGCGGAGATACGGACCGCCGGGGATCGCTTGCGAGACGCCGGGCATGATGCGGACTTGCTGCTTGTTGGTGATGTAGCGCACGGGCGAAGCGAAGTTGATGAGCAACTCGTTGTCGATCGGGTGGAGCAGGGCCTTCACGTCCCAACGGTATTGCCGGAACATATTCTCAGTGCGGCCCAACTCGTGCCCGTTGAGCGTGACGGTCGCTAACGTGTCGAGGCCGTTGCACACCAGCCACACCTGGCCTTCATTTAACAACGCTGGATCGATCGTGAAGGAGTGTCGATAGTCCCAATCGGATTCGGCGACCCATTGGACACGCTGTTCGTTATCGCCGACAAAAGGATCGGGAATGCGGCCAGCGGCCAGCAGGTCAGTGTGGACGCCGCCGGGGACTGTCGCTGGCAACCATTCGACCGTGCCCGCCTGTCGGAATTGCCAGTGAGCAGTCAGGGATTGAATTTGCATGGGATTCTTTCGCTCAAATCCAGGAGGACTGCCTTACACGGTCGAGAGGTCCCATTCCATATGGAGCTTGGGCACATCGCTGAGCAGGCGCTGGGTATACGCTTCTTTCGGATGCAGAATGACCTCATCGGGCGTGCCGCTTTCAACGAATTTCCCGTGCTCCATGATATAGATGCTGTCAGACACATAATACGCCAGGCCCAGATCATGGGTGATGAAAATCAGCGTCATCCCGGTTTCAAGCACCAGTTTCATCAGCATGCTCAGGATGGTCGAGCGTGAACAGGCATCAATCATCGAGGTGGGCTCATCCGCCAGCAGGATCTTCGGTTTCAGCAGGAAAACACGGGCAATCATCAAGCGCTGCATCTGTCCGCCGGACAGCTCAAACGGATACTTGTTGGTCAATTCCTCGAACTTCAAGTTGACAAAGCTGCACGCCTCGGTCATCAATTCCACTTTTTTCGCCTGTGGAAGATTTCGACCGCCGCGCATGTGAATGCAATCCAACAGTACCGCATCGATCTTGCGGAAGATGTTATAGGAGGAGAACGGATCCTGAAAAATCGCCTGGATGTTTTTCCAGTACTCTTGTTTTTTCTTTTGACTGCTGATGTCGCGTTTCTTGCCCTGGAAGTAAATCTCACCCTCAGTCGAGCTGATCAACCCCAGCAGCATCTTGGCCAGCGTCGTTTTGCCGCTGCCCGATTCGCCCACGATCGAGACGATTTCGCCCTCGTAGAAATTGAAATCCACATGATCAACCGCGACCGTTTTCTGGCGGCCCAGCCCAAACACTTTGGCAAGTCCTGATCCGCTCAGGCACACCTTTTTTTCATCAGGCATGATAGGCCTCCCTCTTATAAAACTCCCTCAGCTCTTTTTCTGAAAAGATACAGCGGTAGGCGCGGCCGCCGCCGGCATCGCGCAGGGCGACAGAATTTGCCCGGCATTCCGGTTGCACGTATTTACAGCGTTCGGCAAACCGGCAGCCAGACGGTGGTTTCTTCAGGTTAGGCGGAACCCCGGGAATGGCCGCCAGCTCAACCCCCCGCAGACCTTCTTCCGGCACGATGATCGAGCCCATCAGACCTTTGGAATAGGGATGGAGTGAATCAAACACCACTTCTTTGGCGGTGCCCTTCTCCACAATCTGCCCGGCGTACATGACCATGATGTCATCGACGACGTTGTACAGCAGCGGCAGCTCATGCGTGATGAAGATCATGGACTTGACGACGTCATTGTCCATCAAGTTCTTCAGCATCTTGATCACCATCTTCTGCGAAGTGACATCGAGGGCAGAGGACGGCTCATCCGCGATCAATACTTTAGGAAGCAGGATCACCGAGGTTGCGATCACCGTGCGCTGTTTCATGCCGCCCGACAGTTCAACGGAGTATTGTTGCAGGACATGCGCCGGCAGCCCCAACTTCTCAAAGGCGGCGCTGGCAAACTTGTAAATCTCTTCCCTGGTTTTGGTGGGATCATGCGCTTGAACAACGTCTTCAATGAAGCGGATAATCTTCTGGGTGGGGTTGAGCGCGTTCATCGCCGCCTGGGGGATGTAGGCAATCTCCGTACCCAGGATCGTTTTGCGAACATCGTCGGGTTTCAGCCCGGTGATATTACGGCCATCGATGATGATCTCCCCGCTCGTGTAGTGCAGCGGCGCGAAGTAATAGCCCATCAGGCTGAGCGCCAGCGTCGACTTGCCACAGCCGGATTCGCCGGCAATGCCCAGCGATTTTCCCTCTTCAACCTTCAGGGAAACATGGTCCACCGCATACACATCTTCCTGGAACCGGGTGATGTACTTCGTGGTCAGTTCCCTGACATCGAGCATGACTTGCGGCGTATCGTCGATTTCCTTGAATATGACTTCTGGCATGTCAATCACCTAGTCCCTTAACGCCGGGTTATAGACCTGGTTAAGGCCCGTATTCATCAAATTCATCGAGAAGGTAATCAGCGCGATGGTTACGATCACGGGGAAGAACGCCCACCATTTGCCCAGGGTTGGCGCCTGGTAGATCAACGCCCAGTTCATCATCAGCCCCAGCGTCGGCACTTCGGTCGTTCGGGGTCCCAGGCCCAGGATCGATAACCCGGCCTCGGCCAGAATACCCGAGGAAATCTGCAGAATCAACGCCATCACCACATACGAAGCGATGTAGGGCAGAATATCGGCGAGGATGATGTAAACAACGGAATGCCCGGATAATTTTGACAAATTGACATGGTCACGATTCCGCAGCGAAACCACTTGCGCCCGCACGGCCCTGGCCGTCCACACCCAGGAGGTAAACCCGATCACGATGGCAATCGTGACGGCGCCGCGTTTGTCCTGCCCGATGCTGAATGAAATCAGGATCAACAACACAATGCTGGGGATCGCAATAAAGAGATTGGTGATGAACATGATCACGTCGTCCACCACGCCACCGATATACCCGCCCAGCAATCCCAGAGTCAAACCGATCAAGGTGGCGATGATCCCGGCGACAAAACCGATCTCCAACGATACGCGGGTGGCTGCCACCAACTCCGTCAGCACATCCCTGCCAAAGTTATCGGTTCCCAGCGGCAAGACCCGTACATTCGCCACCTGCCCGATATTCACGTAATCCGCCTGTTTGACGCTGCCGGTCTGTTCCAGAGCGCCAGTTGTCGGGTTCTTGGCGGCAATGATCGCCCCCTCGGTTGACAGCAATCCCTGGAGCGAAGTATTGAGTCGGATGTAATAGTTTCGCCTGGCATTCGTCAACCCCGGAAGACTCTTTTTGGGGTCAAAATTGTTCTCCCACAGAGTCAGGAGCTGTTGGGTATTGGCGGTATCAATCTCGCTTTCCGCCATCCCGTCCAACACCAGCCAATCCTTGATGGCCGTCC
Source organism: Thermoflexales bacterium (assembly GCA_030834835.1). Taxonomy (GTDB): domain Bacteria; phylum Chloroflexota; class Anaerolineae; order Fen-1058; family Fen-1058; genus JAGOBP01. The sequence goes on from JAUQXD010000864.1 coordinate 3,410, forward strand.
GATCATCGGCGCTCAACTTGCTGGCAATGCGTTTGGCTGCGGCATCATCCAGATTGAGGATATAGGTAGCGGAACCGATGCTGTCATAGACACTCACATAGGTCCCTGGCGGGAAAAAGGTGCCTTGACCGATGATCGCCAATGGCGGCGCTGTAATAATCAGCGGATAAACTATCACGATCAACAGAATGGTCATAAAAATGGCAAAACCGACCACAAACTTGCCAGAGTGAAAAACCTGTTGAAGGGTGTGTTTCATAGGAGCATCTTTCCTTACGTTCGCTGTGTGAACGCGTTCGTTCTGTGAACGTCAATCAGCCTGCGCTGCTTTGATGCGCGGGTCAATGATGCCGTAGAGGATTTCAATGATAAAGTTTGCGCTCAGGACCATCACCGTGATCAGCAAAGTGGCGGCTGAGATCAGCGGATAGTCCTGTCCCAGGACGGCGTTCAAGAGCGTGGTGCCGAGCCCGGGATAACTAAAAATGATCTCAGCAAACAATGCACCGCTGACCATGGTCCCGACGGATAGTGCCAGACCGGTCACCTGTGGAAGCATCGCATTCCGAAATACGTAGCGGACGATTTTCTTATCCGGGATGCCCAGGAACCGGCTATATTTCACATAGTCGGCGTTCAACTCATAGATGGCCATGGAGCGCATGCCAATGGCCTGACCGCCGATGGCGATCAATACGATCGACCAGAATGGCAATTGATAGTGCACGATCACCGACCAGATAAAGGTCCAGCTGAAGCTGGGCATCAGATCAAACCCGTAGCCCCCCGAGGTTGGGAACCAATTGAGTATGACGCCAAAAATGACCAGCAAAATGACGGCCATGCCAAAGGCCGGAAGACTGCTGAGAAAAATACTGACCGGCATGAGCACCTTATCAAAGCCCCCCTTGCGATAAGCTGCCAACGCGCCCAGTGTATTCCCGATCAACCAGCCGACAATGATCGCCGGGAACTGTAGGCCGATCGTCCACCAGATGGAAGCTCCGATAACGTCTGACACTTTTCTGGGATACTGGCTGAAGGAGTAACCAAAATCGCCCTGTACTACATTTTGGGTATAGATAACGAATTGCTCCAACATGGGTTTGTTGGTGCCAAACAGCTCGGTGTATTGTTGATAGATTGCCTGGACGCCGGTAGCATTGCTCATGCCCTGGGCAAGTCTGGAGGCGATGGCCGCCACCGGATCGCCTGGCATCAGGCGGGGCAGGATGAAATTCAGGAGGAAGGCGCAAACAAAGGTGATCAAGAACCAACGGAACTTATTGAAAAAGTACTTCCGGTATCCCTTCAACGCACACCTCCACGTTCATAGAATGGACATTGCCATTATATAACAACCAGGTGACAATCACTAAATCAAACAAAACATGCCGACATCCGCTGTTACTTACGCTAAGTGACTATCACCTGTCTGTCAGGGTTGATGGTTAAGAGACAGCCATGTTCCGGGGTTGGCGGAACATGGCTGTTCTTGCTGGACTACGGATTACTTGCTAACCAGCGTCAGGTTGTAGAGGCCCGCGATACTCCAACCGAAAATCAGGTTCATCGGCGGGACGGGCGGGTTGGTGCCATCACCGTCAAACGGGAAGTTGGTCCAAACGCTTTCGTTCACCGTATGGAAGGACTGCGGACGGTACATCAGTGTGAACGACGGCACATCGG
>JAUQXD010000865.1 GCA_030834835.1 Thermoflexales bacterium
GCGGCGATTATATCATGTGACGAGTGATGACTGACGAGTGCCAAACCGCGTGGAGACGGCGGTACGAGTATACCCAATTAGAAACAATGATCGACGAATTGATTCAAGGATGTACATTTGGTGACAACCGCGTATCGTTACTTCAATTATGGCTAACCGTGAGTTAGGCACTTATGAAAATAAGTATTTCTACGTATTGACACTGACTTGCGCCTTCAGTATACTTTGTGGGTTACTTCACAAAAACGGGTTCCCCTGGAGGCAACAATGGCTGCTACCCTCGTTACTCGCATTGATCGCGCTTGTCGTGTCCTGATCTGTCTGGCGATGCTCTTGAGTACAATCGGACTGCCGTCTGCTGTGCCGGTTGCTCAAGCCAGGCCCATGGTTGAGCCATCACAGGCTTCAAGCGAGATAACGACGACTTCTTCTCCAACTGTGTCTGCCGCGACCAGTGTTACCGATTCGGTAGAAGCGACGGTTGTGCCTGTTGAGGAACCGATTGTCACCGCGATTCCTCCGGCGGATGTAACCCAGGACAGCAAGGCAACTCCCGTTGCCAGGGTTACGCCGGAAGTGATGGCTACACCAGTAGTGAAGGCAACGCCCGTACCAGATGCGGTGCAACTCACGGTCGATCGCGCGGGCGGGCGACTGGCATCCGCCGATAAGCGCATTCAGTTGGATGTGCCGCCGGGAGTGTTTAAGAATTCGACGCAGTTAAGCATCACGCCGCGCATTGTGGACAAAACCGCCGGGCTAAATGGCATGCTTATTCAGTTTGATCTTGAAGCGCAAGATACGGCGACCAGTGCGAAACTGACTACCTTCGATCAGCCTATCACCTTAACAGTCGATCTGCGCGGCATGATCGATGGTTCGCGATTGAAGCAGACCGAACACCTCGCACTTTTTTATCGGACAGGTACTCAAGATGTGCCATGGTCGGAACTGCTTGGTGCCGATGAGGTGACGCCCGGGGTCATCCAGACTCCGCTCGTTCGCTCCTCGACGTATGCGTTGGCCGTTAGTGGCAATGAAACCCTGGGCTGGAAGTTGAAGTTCAACCCGCCCGATACCAGCCTGTTTAGCGGGGCTGCCACGTTTAACTACCCGATCGAGATACCGGCCGGGCGGGGAGGACTTCAGCCGACGGTCATGCTGGCGTACAATACTCGCTCGCTGGACGGGGCGGTTGGGTTCAACGAAGACGATACCGACGGCGTTCCGCCCGGCTGGGCCCTGGATGACATCAGTATCGCCCGCAACGGCATCAAACCGGAGAAGGATGGCACTCACCGGCTTCGTATCGCGGATCGATATGTGCTGACGATGAATGGCACCAGCTACGATCTGGTGGCAGACAATGCCAGTCAAGTTTGTGGTCAATACCATGCTAAAGATGCCCCTGGCCTATACGTTCAGCGGCTAAATGATTCAGCCCCGTGTTACAACGGCGCAACCTCGAACGATAGTCATGAGTACTGGATTGTGAAAACAGGCGATGGGACGACCTATCGCCTGGGCTACAACTTGGATGCCGAGCAGACCATTTCAGGCTACATCATCTGCGAAGGCTATTGCGCGTATCCCGAGCACGGCATGCGCTGGCGGGTCGATACGATTACCGATGTCAATCTCAATCAGATCACCTTTACCTACGAAAAGTTCGCGAACGGGGATTTTGTCACCACCGAACATACCCGGCACAAAACCATCGATTACAACTATGTGAACGGCACGCCGACCACACGGATTGAGTTTGCGAATGAGGGCGAAGGCTCCAACTCGATCAATCGGATCTACGTTTACAATGCCGGTCTGGGCAACAAGATTCGCGAGTATCGCCTGGTCCGAACATACAACACCTCGGCCAATATGTATTTGACGCTGGACTCCATCACGGAATATGATAATGGCGGGAACCCGTTGCCGGCCACAACCTTCACGTACGCCTATTATGCGCATGCGCCACAGGAGGAAGGTAAATACTCCTACGTACCTGATTTCCCGTATCTCACTCGTCTCGACAATGGTTATGGCGGCCGGGTAGAATTCTCTTACGTATCCGACAATCGATCGGAGTGGAGCAAGCGCGATGATCCAGGAGGGTGGATCATCTGGGAATACGGGTATTCTTATGAAGTACTTGAGATGCGAACCTATGATGGGGTGAATTCTAACCCGGCTCGCGTTCAATATAGTTACGGGACGCGGTGCTATGATGAAACCGGAAATTCGCACACTCCCGCCGGTTTGACGTTCTGCACGGGGCGTGCGCCGGAGAAAATGGGTCCGCTGGTAGGGCACAGCAGTGCGACTCGCAATATGTACGACTACAATGGTTCGAAGATATCCTGGGATACGCACACCTTCAACATCGACAGTAATTACTCCCCACTCCGTGGGCGCGAATTGGTAGCGAATACCTTCGATGCGACCAATGTCCTGCAAACGCAGACGGTCAACACCTATTCGACTTCGGTTAGCGCCAATGGCACAATGACGTTCACGTTCACGAGCCAGGTCGATGCCACCACCTATGCCAGTGGCACTTCACTGACGAAACGCACAACGTATGCCTATGACCCGGCTAACCAGGGCGGCGTACAATACGGCAATCAAACCGAGCAGATCGAATACGACGCAAATCTCCTACCATATCGGCGAACGCGGAGTGCCTACTATCCAAATACGGCTCAATGGATCGTTGCGAAACCGGGCTATACAAACGTGGATAGTTGGAATGGAAGCGCATGGGTCTTAGCCAATTCCACCTGGTACAGTTACGATGGTCACCCGGGTTTCAGCACCCCGCCGGGCACTCTGGGTCAATTGACTGCCGTGCGCGCCTGGAATG
>JAUQXD010000866.1 GCA_030834835.1 Thermoflexales bacterium
GGTTTGGGTTGCAAACAACTTTAGTTCTTCGTCGGCGTCCGACAATTTGATCAACCGCTCAAACACAAAACCCAACTTCTCCAGCAGTTGAATCGACCGATCATTGTCCAGCGACGTGATCGCCACGATACGCTTCAGGCCAATCGTCTGCCGTCCGTAAGTCAGCGTCGCCGAAGCCGCTTCATAGGCATAACCCTGCGCTCGAAATTGCGGCAGGTAGGCAAAGCCAATGTCCACATCATCCAGCCCCTCGCGTTTGATCAGTCCACACATCCCCAGCGGGACGCCATCGCGCTTGCGCTCGACCAGGTACAAGCCAAAGCCCACACGCTCGTACATCGCCAGCGGCCCGTTCAAAATGTAATTGCGCGCATCGTCCAGCGTCCGCACGCCGCGATCGCCGATGAAGCGCAGCCAGTCGGGATCATTCACCAGTTCGAGGATGAACACGCTATCGTCAACGGTGAGTCGGCGCAGGATGAGTCGTTCGGTTTCAAGAATTTTCATAGCGCGGCACCCAGTGGGTGGTGTGGCGGATGTCTGATTCAGCGATCAATTTGACGCTTCTAATGTTTTCGCCATTTTTACTTGCAATTCAATCCTTGCATGCGTTTTGCTACTGCTTGATTGGCAAGATCAAGCGTGTAGATGCCTCCATGATATTCAAACAAAATGGATTGCCCATTGGGCGACCAGGTTGGTGTATTGATGTCTGCGATATCCAGGACTTGAACAGGGCATGACCCATCAGCGTTAATCACCCACAGGTAGCCCTGCCGTACCCTTGCTTCTTCGCCCTGTATATAGATGATCTTCTGTCCATCTGGTGACCATGCCGGCGAAATGGCATCTGTGGTGGTATGGGTGACTTGCGTCAACTTGCGGCTATCTGTAGAAACCGTAAATATTTCATACCAACTACGCGTTTCGCTGATCAGTTGTGGGGCGGGCATGGAGAACGCAATTATCTGCCCATCCCTTGACCAATCTAGACCGCCCAAGTCGATGTAGTTCGTCTGAACTTTGAAGACGACAGTTTCATTGAAATCAACCAAATCGATAACAGATAGTTTCCATGTCCGATCTGTGGCAGTCCGGTCCACAGGCCCCCACAACGCAATCTGATCTTTTGCCGGTGACATTGCCGAGTCGTTAGCCCAATTGACGATGAGGTGAGATTGCCCATTGGCAAAGTCAAAGAGATACACCCCGTAGCCGTCTCTTTCGGAGCCGGTGTAGGCAATTGCGCTTCCGGTCTTGGACCAAGTCGCTCCGTAAATGGTGTAGCGTGAACCTTCACGAGGTATGACTTGATTGGTACGTCCTGTGGTTGGCTCAACGGTGTATATTGCACCGCCGGGGCCTTCAGCTGCGCCGTCGGGCGTCAGAGCCAGAATCCCGGTGCCATCCGGCGACCAACGAGGTCCACGTAGCCCGATGTCATGCGCATTCGTGATGGTTTGAACTCCAGGTAGATCGAGTGTGTCGCGGTTTTGCGAAATCCAGCAACCCGTAGCAACAGTGCTGAGAAAAGTGAGTAACAGGATATATGAAGTGAATCTTGCCTTGCTGTCGCTCATAGTGTGATCTTTGTACTCAGCCTATTGTTGAGTCGAAATGTACGCACAATAGGCTCGGCATTAGTTGTCAACCAAATTTGGAACGAGGTCGCTAATCTGCACCTGCGCGATGCGCTCTCGCACCAAATCCGCCTCGCGTAGCCGTTCCGCCGCAAACGTCTGTGCCACCGCCACGCACCGCATGCCCGCCGCTTTGGCCGCGCGCACGCCGTTGATGGCATCCTCCACGACCGTGCACTCACTCGGCGTCACGCCCAGTCTTTGCGCGGCCAACAGGAAAATATCCGGCGCGGGCTTATTGCGCTGAACGGTTTCGCCCGTCAACACCACGTCCCAGGTTTCCGGTGGCAGGGCGATCTGCTTCAAATTTGCCGTCACCTTGATCGCGTCCGCGCTGGAGGCCACCGCTACCCTCAGTCCGGCCTCACGGCAAGCGCGAATCAGATCATGCACGCCCGGAAACGATTGTAACTTCAGCGGCACCAGATCGAGATAGATTTCGTAGGTGCGGCGCTTTGCGGCGGGCAGATCGAGCGGGAAGCCGTACTTCTCCGCCACACCGCCGATGTAGCGCTCTTCGCCCGCGCCGACGAATGGCAGGAAGTCGTCGGGCTGCACGGTCAGACCGCGCTCGGCAAACATCGCGATGGCGGCCTCATTGATCAGCGGCTCGGAGTCGGCCAGCACACCGTCCATATCGAAGATGATTGCGCGAATGGTAGGTGAGTTGGGCATGATGAGTGACGAGTGACGAGTAATGCGTAATCTGTACTGCGTAAAGAATCGATTCGCTGATTCGCTATTCGCTGATTCGCTTGCTCGCTGAATCAATTTCTTCCAACAAGCGCTTCCGCCCGCTGCTCTCCGCAATCGATCGCGCTTCGGCTAAGTGCGCGCGCGCTTCGTTGATCGGCAGCAGCGGTGCCAGCCACACGCGAATCTGCGCGGACAGGTGCTTTAGATTCAACGCTTCGGCACGGGCCAGTGCTGTGGACAGGCGATGAATCGCCAGCGCGTTTTCGCCGCGCTGCTGCGCCACCA
>JAUQXD010000867.1 GCA_030834835.1 Thermoflexales bacterium
CGTGATGACGTTATCCGTCAGCGTGATGACACTGCTCGCGCCCGCGACATCGAGCGGATACCACTGGCTGTCGCTGAACGTGGTGGCATGGATGTTTGCTCGAGCATCGACGATACGCACCATCATCTCCGCCGTGCCACCGCCATAATCGCAATGCTGCACGGTGCTGTCGGCCAGATCCAGCAGGCCATGGTTAATCACCAGAATATTGGACGTATATTGACTGCCACCCGCCGGGGCTTCGCCGCAGGCATACTCGATGGTGGTACGGCGCAGTGTCGCCGTGCCGCCATCGACGACGAGGCCGCGCCAGTTGTAGGCAAGGCCGGTGTCGCTGGTGGTCACGGTGATCGGCTGCGTCACCGTCCCGATTGCGCTCAGCGTTCCCAGCACGCGCAGTTCAACCAGATGCGACGTGCCTTGCACGATCACACCCGGTTCGATAGTCAACGTGACGCCGTTCGTGACGATGACGGACGTGTCCATTACGTACGGGCTGCCCGCCAGATTCCACGTTTCCGATTGGGCGATCACGCCCCCAACGTGCGTGGCGGTGGGCCGCGCCTGCGCGATCGAGTGTGGGGGTGTGCCTGACAGCATGATGAAAGCGAAGGCGACGAGCGATATACTCAAGCCGAGGGCAGAAATCAAACGTTTAAGGTTCATGCGATTCTCCTGTCGGGGTAGCTGTGATCGAAGACCGAGCGGAGCGATTCACTTGATGACGGAGCAAATCGATCAGGGAGGTTTCATCGGCGAAGGCTTGTTCCGTGTCGTCACTCACGCAGCGCAAGACGCCGTGCAACGCCTCCGGCTGATCGGCATCGACGAGCAACCGCAAGATGAACGACTGAATCGTCCGCATGCGCTACTTATCGCAAAGCGGACTGACGCGGAACTGACAAAGGGAAACTGACAAGGTGATGGGGTGACAAGATGACAAGGTGATCTTTCAGCGAGGTCACCTTGTCACCTCTTCACCATGTCACCGTGTCATGAAGTATGCGTCACAGACTGAAGCAATGCCTGTAACTCCGGCATCGGTGCGAGGCCGAGTTCGGCATGCAATGTGCGTTCGAGGGTGCGATACAGGCGCAGCGCATTGGGGCGATCGTTTTGAGCGAGGTAAGTACGCATGGCGAGGAGGGCGGCGGCTTCATGCCACGGCTCGATCGTGAGGGTGCGGCGACAGCGGTCGAGTGTGGCGGCGAAATCGTTGGCGTTATAGTCGAGCTGGGCCTGAATGATCAACACGCGCAGATACAGTTGGGTCAGGCGTTCGCGGGGCGCGGCGATCCAATCGGCGTAGCGATCGTCGGGGAAGAGATCGCCGCCGTAAAGGGGCAGGGCGTCAAGCCAGTGTTCATGGCAAACGTGCTGTTCGAACGCTTCAAAGTCGATGATCGATCCGGGCGGCAGATGCAGGGTCACGCGGCCTTCATCGACTTCAAGGTAGCGCGAGGGAAACTTGTCGGGCAGATCGGGTTCAAGCACGCGCCGCAATTGCGAGGTGGCACGGTGAAACAGCGGCTGCGCCTGCGCGATCAATTTGTCCGGCCACAACGTCTCGATGATCTCATCGCGCGTCAGCGAGTGATGGGCGCTGATCAACAGCAGCCGAAACAACTCGCCCGCTTTGCGTTGATGCCAGACCGACTTGTCGATGCTGTGGCCGTGCTGCGTCACTTCGAATTTGCCCAACGTCACAATGTCGAGCGCAGGCGGCGGCACGCGGCTGAGGTGATTCAACAACGCAGCGGAGACTGTAGCTACTTCAGGTGTCTTGTCCGTCAGGTAATACGCTAACAGCGGAAACGCAATCGAGCGTTCTTGCTCCAGCAGAAACGCATAGCCGCCGCTGACAATGCGCGACACGGCTTCGAGCCACAGCGTCCTGGCGATCTTCGACTCTGCTCCGTTCTGCTCGGGTCGCAAAAGCGCGGCCAGCAGCAAATAGGCCCGCGCCAGATCGAAGTTGGTTCGCAGAGGGGTCATTACCTCGATCGCTTCACGCAGATCGATCTCGGCGGCAGACACGTCGTCGAGTTGCCAGGCCGATCGGGCGCGTTCGATCAAACTCAGGCCGCGCAAGTGGTGATAGTTGCTGCGCGTGGCGCGATCGACCGCATCATCCGCCCAGTGGTGCGCCTCGGCGAATTGGCGAGCAGCGCGCTCGTGACGACTCAACCCCAGCCGCACCAGGATGGCGAGGCCCGGTTCTCCGATCGCCTCCGCGGCCGATCGGGCTTGAACGAGGCGCGCACGGGCTTCGGCATAGCCGCCTTCGTCTTGATCAACGCTGGCGAGAAGGTAATCGTGATAGCCTTGATGCAGCGTGTTCGGCGTGATGATGTCGCTGAGTTGGCGCAATGTCTCGCGCGCGAGTTGCGAGCGATTGGTCAGTTGATACACCCATGCCAGCGTCGTGAGCGGGAAGGGACGCCAACTGTGCCACGTTTCGTCCTGCGCGATGCGCCACACTTCCTGCTCGGCGGCCAGCGCCAGATCGAATTGACCGCGCGGCAAATAGACGCCTTGCCCCAGGCCGTGCAGCGATCGCAATTGCGCCAGCGGATAACCGATGAGGCGGCTGAGGTTGGCGGCGCGATGAAAGAACGCCTCAGCTTCGATCAGTGAATGCGTCTCGGCGGCACAGTTACCCCGAATGATCAGCGCGTCGGCATAGGCGGTGGAATCAGTGGGTGCGCTATCGAGGGTCTGTTGAGCGTAGCCCTGCGCCTCGATATGATGGCCGGTGCGGAAGTGGAGCGTGGCCAGGCAATTCTGGGCAGCCGCGATGGCCGGCGGCAGGCTGAGCGAACGCGCTGCCTCCAGCGCGTGTTTGGCTTGTTGAAAAGCGGCGCTCACCTCACCCGCGCGTTCGAGGACGAAACTTTGATCGATCAGTTCGGCAATGCGGTCTGGGAGAACCATGGAAGTGAGCCACGTCGGCCGCGAAGTTGTTCGTAGCGATTCGCCCTCGGATGGCGTGTTTTTTCGCGCTCAATGAGGCCGGACCTACTTCAACAACTCGCACACCACTTTGTTGATGAGTTTGCCATCGGCCTTGCCCTTGCGTTGCGGCATGAGCTTGCCCATCGCCGCGCCGGTGGTCTGCGGTCCGCTGACGCCCAATTCGGCGATCACTTGTTTCACCACCGCTTCGCGGACAGGGCGTGTCGGGCAGCCAGGCCGACAGTTGCTGACTATGACGTTTCGATAGGAGTCAACGGACGTGATCGCCAAAGCGCGTAGCAAGCGTACGCCCACGGGACCAGCATGACCAATGGGCCAAACCATAATTGAACCGGATCGATAAATGGTACTTGCAGCACCCAAAACACGATCGGCTCAATGACAAAATACCTTGCCCAGGCTGCGATGCCAAAGACACTCACCAACCTGAACGGGCGATCGAGCGGCAGCAACGCGGCCAAAGACAATGGCCAGACAGCATACCAGTGCTGAAACCACGTGCTGGTAAACATCAAATAGAACATTAGACTGTAAAGGGCCGATCGGGTAAAGCTCAGTGCTGAATGATCGCGCCGCGCGCGAATAGCTTGCCACAGCACGAAGATCACGGTCAGACTGCCAGCTACCCAGTTCACCACTTGCGCGGCCGCTGCTGCGCTTAGCGCGGGTTGCAGTCCAACATAGATTGCAGCCGGTAGGGAAGACGTGAACAGGATGGCGCGCAAGTCAAGATTCAGGGTGTCCACGCCGTGCCAAAACGGCACGTAGGCCAACCCGATCAGCACACTCGATCCGACGGTCGCTGAGGCCAGGAAGCGCCAGCGATCGCGAGTCGTCGCTAGATCGCGAAGTGCGATCAAGCCCGCTGCTGGCAGCATCAATAATGGCACATACTTGAACAAAGCTCCCATCACTAATGCCAGAATGGCCGGTGTGTAACGGCGATCGATCAACCACCATATGCCCAACAACACCCAGAAGATCATCGCGATGTCGTTGTGTCCGTTGCCAATCGCCTCATGGAGAATAAGCGGATTCCACGCCAGGAACACAACGCCGGCCAGGGCGCGATCGGGGGCAATCCGCCGCAAGATTATGGCTACCAGCGCAACACTGCCCGCCAGAAAAGCACCTAACATCAGTTTGAACGCCAAAACATTGACGACCACATCATCGCCGACGAGGCGGGCCGTGAATCCCGCCAATATCTCCCAGGCCGGACCGTAGATCGATGTCGTATGCCGCCACGCCATGTAGCGGTAGAACGGGTCGGTTGAAAAGTGCTCGGGCGTGTCTTGAAATGGATTGAAGCCGTGAATACTTGTGATGCGCCCGCGCATGATGTTGTCGAATGCGTCGGCGGCATCATATGGAAACACAAACAACGTCAACAGGCCAAACAACAGCGCACCGCCGATGATGACCAGCCAGGCTCGGCGGTCGCGTGCCCGGTGCGCTGTTCGCCAGGCCAGCCAGTACAACAATCCCAATCCGACAAAGGCCGTTCCTAATTTCCAGGCGATCGCCGGGTCGCTTTTTGAGATCTGAAACAGATTAAGGAGCGGTTGATCGCGCAGGTCGATCAGATTGAGGGAGCGCACAAAGACCACAAGATAGATCAGCACGCTCAGCCCGGCAGCGCTCACCAATACGACTACCGGATGGCCGACAATCAGACGCTGAAGTTTTATCCACAGGATGCGAAGTTTCGAAGGAGGGTTCGGCGGGTTTGCTGACATGAGCCATCAACAAAAGGAAAATCCATTGCGACCTGTCAGGTGGCGCACGACAT
>JAUQXD010000868.1 GCA_030834835.1 Thermoflexales bacterium
TGAATATCTGGATGCCTTTGTGGCCGCGCGTTTTCCACGCAGTTCACGGTTGGCGCAGGTGGTGGGCGGCATTCCCGTCACCAACGTCCTGCCCCAAATGGTGACGGACGGTTACCTGTGTGTGGGCGACGCCGCGCATCAAAGCGATCCGATCACGGCGGGCGGCATCGGGCCGGGCATGGTGGGCGGCAGCCTGGCCGGGCAGGTGGCCGTGGAGGCGCTGGCGGCCAATGATGTTTCGGCGAATTTCTTGAAGCTGTACGAACAGCGCTGGGACGAGCGCTTTGGCAAAACCTTCCGGCGTTTACACCGCATCCGGCATGCCATGCTGAAAATTCCCGAAGACAAGTTAAGCGACATCATCCGGCACGCCGCCCAGATCGACGGCCAGGCACACGCGACGAAAGACCTGCTGCTGATGGTCATGAAGTCACAACCGTCGCTGCTGCTGGAAGTGGTGCCGTACTTTCTGGGGCAGTGACGTTTGACCCACGCCCCCATTCTCGCTATACTTGCCGCCATGACATCCACCGTGATCCCCCCAACCGTCGTCCACAAATACTGGCAAGCCGCGCTGTGGCTGGCGCTGTTTACCATCTTCTACAACCTGGCCGAAGGCGGTGTGTCGGTCTACTTCGGCGTGCAGGATGAAACCCTGACCCTCTTTGGCTTCGGCCTCGACTCCTTCATCGAAGTGATGTCGGGGCTGGGCATTCTGGCGATGGTGTTGCGCATCCGCCGCAACCCCGATACGCCGCGTTCTCAATTCGAGCGAACGGCGCTGCGCGTGACCGGCGCCGCCTTCTACTTGCTGGCCGTCGGCCTGGCCGTGACGGCGGTCTACAATCTGTTTACGGCTCATAAGCCCACGACTACGCTGCCCGGCCTGATCATTTCACTGATCTCCATTGCGATGATGTGGGCGCTGGTGCAGGGCAAACGCCGCGTTGGCCGGGCGCTCAACTCCGCGCCCATTCTGGCGGATGCCAATTGCACGCTGGTCTGCATCTACATGTCGATCGTGCTGCTGATCGCCAGCGTCACGTATCAGCTGACCGGCTTCGGTTTTGTCGACAGCCTGGGCGCGGTCGGCCTGATCTATTTCTCCATCAACGAGGGGCGCGAGTCATTTGAAAAAGCCGCCGGCCTGGCCGCCTGCTGCGATGATGATGAAGCGTGTGAAGCGCACGAGACTTGATTCGTAACTGCCTGGCCGTCCAGTACCTCGGAGGTTTTCATTCAGCGATTCTCAATTTGAGTTCTGCAAACAATGCTGGCAGCCGAGCGGGCTCCCACGCCCGCGAAACCGGCGGCGTGGGAGCCGCCTCTGCTGCCAAAATGAGAATTGCTGGTTTTCATTGACGATCAGGCCTCGCCTGACTGTCCTTCAAGCCTGCCTGTCAGCCATGCCCGCCAGTCCGTCAAAACCTCCGAGGTCTCTCTAAAGCCCGCGCCATTTGGACGTGGGCATGTTATAATCTCGTCGCCCCATCAGGCGGCAATCAATCTTCTCCATGGAGATGAGTTATGGCCGTAATCGATCCGCAAGTCCCCTGGCACAGCCGACCCATTGAAGAAGTCGCGAAGCAGCTCAAGACCGAACTGAACAGCGGTCTGTCTTCAGACGAAGCCACCGCGCGGCTGGCTAAGGTCGGGCACAATGAGCTGCGCGAGCGCCCCGCCGTGCCGTACTGGAAGAAAGTGGTGGCGCAACTCAATTCGTTTGTCGTCATCCTGTTGATCGTCGCCAGCATCGTGTCCGCCATTCTGGGCGACACGGTCGAAGCCGTCGTTATCATGGCAATCGTCGTGCTCAACGCCATCCTCGGCGTCGTGCAGGAATCGCGCGCGGAAGCGGCCCTGGCCGCCCTGAAAAAGATGGCCGCGCCCGATGCCAACGTCGTCCGCGACGGGCATCGCCAGCGCATCCCGGCGCGCGACCTGGTGCCCGGCGACGTGGTGTGGCTGGAGGCGGGCAACTTCATCCCGGCCGACCTGCGCCTGGTTGAATCCGTCAACCTCAAAGTTGAAGAAGCGGCATTGACGGGCGAGAGCATGCCCGTGACCAAGCACGCCAGCGCGCTGGTGGAAGCCGGCAAGCCGATCGGCGACCGCAAGAACGCTGCCTACATGAGCACGATGGTGACTTACGGGCGCGGCCAGGGCGTCGTCGTGGCGACCGGCATGCAGACGCAGATCGGCCTGATCGCCGAGATGATCCAATCGTTTGAAGAAGAACCCACGCCGTTGCAGCACAAACTCGATCAACTCGGCAAGATGCTTAGCATCGCCGCGCTGGTCATCTGTGGTCTGGTGTTTGCGGTGGCCGCGCTGCGCGCCATGTCCGGCGACATGAGCTTTGAAACCGAGACCGGCGGCGCGGCGGCCAATCCCTTTGTCGAGGCCTTCCTCATCGCCGTCAGCCTCGCCATTGCCGCCGTGCCGGAAGGTCTACCCGCAGTCGTGACGATCAGCCTGGCCCTGGGCATGCGCGAGATGATCAAGCGCCACGCGCTCATCCGCAAGTTGTCGGCTGTTGAGACGCTGGGTTCGGCCACGGCCATTTGCTCCGACAAGACCGGCACGCTGACACAGAACGAGATGACCGTCACCAAATTGTGGGTGCATCACGCGGATTTCGACGTGACGGGGCAGGGTTACCAGCCCGATGGCGTGTTCCAGCGTAACGGCAAATCGATCGATATTGACGACGATCGCGAAGCCGGGCCGCTGCTGTTGATCGGTGCGCTCGTCAACGATGCGGTGTTGGAACAGGTCGGCGAGACTGAAGACCGCGCCTCGTATCGCATGGTGGGCGATCCGACCGAAGGGTCGTTGATCGTCGCGGCAGCCAAGGCGGGCCTGTGGCGCAGCAAACTGGAAGAGAAACTGCCGCGCGTGGCCGAGATTCCCTTTGACGCCGATCGTAAGCGCATGACCACCATTCACGAACTGCGCGATGTGGACGACGACGATGCCACGCCGTTCCGCGCGGATGAGAAGGGTTACTTCGTGTGTGTGAAGGGCGCGCCCGATCTGGTGCTTGAGCACTGCACGCATTTGCTGCATCGTAAAGGCCCCGCGCCGCTCACCGATCAACAACGCCAGAAGATCATGGAAGCGAATTCGGGCATGGCGTCGCAGGCGCTGCGTGTGCTGGGCGTGGCCTATCGCCGCATCGATCGGCTGCCGCCCGCTGAAGAAATCACCGTCGACAACATCGAGCACGATCTGGTCTTCGTCGGCCTGGCAGGCATGATCGATCCGGCGCGGCCCGAAGTGAAACCCGCCGTCGCCAAAGCGCGGCACGCCGGCATCCGCACCGTCATGGTTACCGGCGACTATCCCGACACCGCTCGCGCCATCGCCGCCCAGATTGGCTTGCTGCGTGATCCCAAACACGGCGGCGGCAAAGTCCTGACAGGCGCGGAACTGGATGCACTGCCCGTCGACGCGCTGGTCAATGAAATCGATCAGGTGGATGTGTTTGCGCGCGTCAGCCCGGAGCACAAAGTCCGCATCGTCGAAGCCTTCCGCAAGCGCGGCCACATCGTGGCGATGACGGGTGACGGCGTCAACGACGCGCCCGCCCTCAAGCGCGCCGACATCGGCGTGGCGATGGGCATCACCGGCACCGACGTGTCGAAAGAAACTGCGGACATGGTGCTGACCGACGACAACTATGTGTCGATCGTGAGCGCGGTCGAGCAGGGGCGCATCATCTATGCCAACATCCGCAAGTTTGTGTTTTACCTGCTGTCGTGCAACGTCGCGGAGATCGCCATCATCTTCATCGCGGCGTTGGTCGGCTGGCCCACGCCGTTGACGCCCATTCAACTGCTGTGGCTCAACCTGTTGACGGACGGCGCGCCCGCGCTGGCGCTGGGCATGGAGAAGGGCGATCCCGATACGATGGATCGGCCGCCGCGCCCGCCGTTCGAAGCGATCGTCAATCGTGTCATGACGATCCGCATCGGCATCATGACGGTGGCCGTAACCGCCGCAGTGCTGATCGCGTTCCGCTACGGCATGAATGCGCACGGCGTCGATCTGGCCGAAACGATGGCCTTTGTCACGCTGGCCTTTGCCGAACTCCCGATCGCGTACACCACCCGATCGGAACGCTTCCCGCTCTTCAAACTCGGCGTGTTCAGCAATAAATGGATGCAACGCGCGGTCGGGCTGTCGATCGTGCTGGTACTGGCCGTCGTTTACGTGCCGTTCCTGCAAGGGCCGTTCAACACTGTGCCGTTGACGCTGGAACACTGGGCGGTGGTGCTGCCGCTGGCCTTCTTCCCGGCTGCAGTCGCCGAAGTGACCAAGCTGGTGATGCGCCGCAGCGAAAAGCGAATCAGCGAACCGGCGGGTTAACGAAGCAGCGATAAAGCAAATCAGTGAACAAGCGCGCGAGGCTTCAATCGAAGGGTGCAGCATGGCCGGCGGTTGAAGCCTCGCGGCGTTCACATGTCATTCCGAAGGCGCCCGCAACGTGTCATTCCGAAGGAGCGTTCTTTTCCGCGACTGAGGAATCTCTGGCGCGGCCCGAAAGTGACGCGGCCGGTTTAGTGGATCGAACTTCATGACCATGCTTGCGCGATTGTCGCGCCTCTCCGATCGAACGTGGGTCGTCCTCTTCAGTCTGGCCGCGCTGCTGGCGCGCTTGCCCTATCTCGCGTTGATCCCCTATTTTGAAGACGAGACGCTGGAGACGGTTATCGCGTTGAAAGTGTGGCCAGGCGGGCAGCTGATCGCCGTCGGCTGGGACAATTACATCGGTCCGCTGTTCCACTATCTGCTGGCGTTGCTGTTTGGCACGCTCGGACCTGATCCGGCTTTGCCGCGCGTGGTGGTGGCCGTGTTCGGCGCGTTGACTGTTGGCGCGACATATGCCCTGGCGCGCGTGTTGGGCCTGGGCAAGTTTGCCGGCGTCATCGCCGCGCTGCTGATGCTGACCAATCCCCCGCACATTTTGATCAACAGCCACATCGCGTGGTCGAATTGCGCCGCGAGTCTGTTTACCACGCTGTTGCTGTTGACGCTGGCGCTGGCCGTCAAACACAGTCAGCCGCGCTGGCTGCTGGCGTCGGGCGTGCTGGCGGGCGTGTCCATGCAGTTTCACCCGGTGTCGATCCTCATCATCATCGGTGCGGTCGTGTGGTTCATCGGCGATAGGGAGGCGCGGAAGTACCTGCGCACCCGCTGGCCGTATCTGGCGGCGATTCTGGCGATAGTCTGCTACAGCAACGTAATTGTCAGCAACCTGCAATCGGGGCTGTACGGCGTGGCCGAAGCGCAGAGCCGATCGTACATCTGGCAGCTCAGCCCGTCGCTGGAGGTTTACCTTCAGAATCTCGGCCGATTGATCCTGCAATTGCTGCGCGCCATCGCCGGTGAATTGAGCGACGTGGAAACGTGGCAGGCGCTGATTGGCTGGCCGTTGATCTATGCCGCGTGGCTGGTCGCGGGTGTGATCTATGCCGGTCGCTCGCGTCTCATGCTTCGCATGCCGCTGTGGATCGTCGGCGCGTTGATCGTGTTTATGCCGCTCGTCAGCAATCATTATGGCACGCTGATCACCACGCGGCTGACGAATCAGTTCTTGCCTTTGATGTTTGTGGTGATGGGGGCGGTGGCGGCGGCCATCATCGATTGGACCAGACGACAGACTGTACTGCGTACTGCGTACTACGTAGTAGTGACCGCTGTCGTTATTGGCGCAGTGTTTCCACTCGTGCCGCTGTTCAATTATTATCAACAGCGCGTGGAACAGGGCCGCACCAATGCAGAATTCTTTCCCTTTGTGGAAACGCTTGAAAAACAGGCCAACGGCGCGCCGATCTATCTCAGCACCACCGTCGGCGAACTGCGGCTCGGCGGCTCGGGCAACGTCAACTACGTACTCGACATCATGCTCAGCCTGGCGCAGACGCCGCATGCTGTGCTGCCGCCCGCGCAGATTTTGGAGAATCTCATCGCGCAGCCGGGCCGCGCGCTGTTGGCGCTGCATGACAAAGACCTCGATCTATTGCGGCAGTTCATTCCATTTCAGCGTGTGCCGACACCGGTGGATGAGGCAACTTCGAAACGCGGCTATGGCCTGTATGAAGTGTCCGCCGATGCGCGCGTCACCAAACCCGATTTCGTGTTCGCGCCGACGAGTTCGGCTTTGCAGCCACAGCACATCATCAGCGCCAACTTCGAAGGCAGGCTGGAGTTGTGGGGTTACGATCTGGCTTCGACCACGGTTCATCCCGGCGATCAAATCCGGTTGACGGTCTACTGGCGCGCCTTGCAGCCAATGGATTTTGTCTATACCGGCTTCGCGCAGGTGATCGGATCGATCAATCCGGCGACGAATAATCCGCTGTGGGGGCAGGACGATCACGAACTGGGGCGCGGCCTGTATCGCACGTTGATCTGGCGGCCGGGCGAAATCATCGTGGAAGCGTACACGCTCTCGATCGATGCCGCCGCGTCGATCGGGTCGTATCAACTCGTCGTCGGCGCGTACGATCCGAACCTCGTGCGCTTGAAGCAGTTCGATCCAAACGGCGCGCCGCTGGACGACAAGATGATCTTGAGCGATGTCAGCGTGACTCGTTGACGATCAGCGCTGAAGCCTTGAAGCGCCGCTCGCACAGCTGGCGGATTTTGCCGATCACCTCGAAGATGGGCACGGCCATCAACAGTAAGGCGCTCACAAACAACAGCCAGTTGAATTGAACAGGCAGAGCGGCCCGTACCGCGCTAACACCCTGCGGCGCGACGCGAAGCGCATCAGCCATGAAGACATACAGCGCCAGCAGTACCCCGCTGAGATTGAGCAGCCACGCTTTCCGGCCGGGCCAGATCGGTCGATCGAGCCGATCGAATTGGCTGACCAGCGTCCCGCCGCTGATAAGCAGCAGCGCGATCAACACCGGCGACAGCACCGGCCCCCACCACGGCAGCGGAATCAAAAACAGCACATCCCAATCCATGATCGAGCGCGGCCAGCCGGTGATAATCGCGAGGAAGATGTAGTAGAACATGTCCCACACACCAAACGCGATCATCGCGTAGGCCAGGCGGCTGCGCCATGTGCGACCTGCCAACAGGCCGACGGTCAGCAACATGATCAGCGTTGCGGCCTCACGCACGATCTCGGTTTGGCCCAGACCCACCGACACCGGCAGGGGCGTCGCCTGATGGGGCTCGATGCGGCTCACCAGCGTGCGCAGATAAACGACGGTGGCGGATTCCATCCACGCCATGGCGCTGGCAAAGATCATGACAATGAACCAACGAGTTCGTTCGCGCATATGCTTTCCTGTTTCTACGGTTTACCGAGCTGTTGCGCCATCTGCGAATCAACCGCTTGAATTACTTTCTCTAGGCTTTGTAACGACATATGATCAGGTACCAGCCACGTCGTTACAGTAACAACATATTCCTCGTAACGCGCAGCCCACTCGCAAATCGGATACGGCTCACGTCCTTCGTAGTCATAACAGGCGAACGCAGATTCATCAGCGACGGTGCTGTGATAGGTCCATGTCGACGGTGCAACACCGACTACGTGGATCAAATCATCATACACACCTTGTGCTGCCGCTGAGTTGCGATACCTATGAATGTATTGCTTCGTTGGCCTCTGCTGTAACTCTTCCTCGACTACAAAGGCCGCAACAGCCGAGTCGCCGACGCTTAAGTCATCTACTCCTCTCGTCAGTTCGTGTTTATCGACCATGACCCAACCTGCGGGCATAACCGAGGAGTCGATCAGAAGGTCCACTGTCTTGACCGGACGATCAGGAGCAGGCGGCTGCCATGTCGCACAGGCCCCGAGCAGGATCACCATTGAGAGGGCAACGATTAGGCTGCGCACCACACCTCGCTTCAATCCATCCGGCTTTCAGATTGTGGACAAGCGATCGACTGCAAATAGGCTTGATTCGTCGTCACTGCCTGCCATGCCTGCGATCGGCTCCAGTTCCACGTCAACGGATCGATCGATGCGGGCGGCGACCAGCGCTGGAGCACTCGCGCGGCTACTGCGCACCGATCGGCCTCCGCCAACGACGGCAGCGTCTCGATCAACGCGGGCACGCTGTCGGCACTGAGATCGCTCAGGTAGTCGGCGTCGAGTGGATTGGGCGCATTCAGTCGCGCGGCGTTGGTACGCACGATCAAATTGTCCGGGTTCATCGTGTTCAAACTGAGCAGCACCGCGAAGCCCGCGATCAACGCACCGAAGACAAAGCGATCGCGTTGGCCGCGCAGCACCGTCGCGCCGAACCAGACAAACAACAACGCCAGCCAGCCCATGAACGCCGTCGTGTACAGGCGCAGTTCGGTCAGGCCGAACTCGTCCGTGTACAACTTCATGCGCAGCACCGCCGAGATCATGATGATGAACAACAGGCCAATCGTGATGGCGGCGAGCACGTTAAAACTTCGCACACCCGACGGCCTATCTTTCTTCAAGAGATGATGCGCCAGCAACAGTGTCGGCAGCGCCAGCGCCGCCACCTGCACCAACTCGAAGAAACCGCGCCGCGCATATTCCGAATACGTCAGATTGATCGTCGTGCGAATCGCGTCCGCACCGCCGAAAAAATAGCGGAACTGCACCAGCACGAAGACCAGGAACAGCACGTTTAATGCGCCCAGCGCCGTGCCGATCTCGACCGCGCCCAGGGAGAAGGAAGTCGAGGTTGAGGTTGGCGACGTGATGTCTTTTGTCAAGAACGTTTGCCGCAAGAAGCCCGCGACGAGCCAACTCCACACCCCGATGGTGAAGGCGTGCGAAAAAATCGCATCGATGTCCCAGTCAAACAGATTCTCGACCAGCGATTGAAACACGGCATCGGCTGAAACGAGCAGTCCGCCAAAGACAATCAGCAGCGGCAAAGCGATGAGCAGGCCGGTGCTCACCGCGACAACCTGCCTCGATCGTTCTCGTCTCGCCGCGATGGCGCTCCATTGAACATCGCCGAAGACCAGCGACAGCGCGCCAAAACAGGCGTTGACGCCGGCCGCGATCAACGCCGCGGTGTAATCGATGAGACCAGCCACACGCACCTGGCCGCGCCGCCCGCGATAGGCCACCAGCGCCAGCGCGATGAGCACCGCCAGAAAATTGCAGGCTTGCAGCGTGAACGAATCGCGCCAGGCCAGGCCCGCCGCAAACAACACGGCGGGCAGCAGCAGCCAGCGCCCGCCGCCCGTCAGATCGATTGGCTGCCACTGAGTGACGGCGGCGATGCTGAGCGCCAGCGCGACGATCCACAGCACGGCGTTGAGGCCCCACGGCGTGGCGCGCAGCAGCACATCGCCGAGCAGGCCGAGGATAAGTGAAGCGAATAGAATCGTGAGAGCGAGTTTACTGGTTGGTTTCATGATGAAAGTTATCGGCGTATTGCGTGGTGCGTGATGCGTGAAAAGCGAAGTCGATCACGTACCACGCAGTACGCACCACGTTTTAGATTTGCGTTACCACCGCGATCACACATAGCAGCAGCGCCAGCGCGCGCAGGTCCCAGCGGCCGCTCTTGTCGTTGTCGCCTTTCGGCGCGAAGATCAAAATGCCCATCAGCACCCACAGCCACGGATTCATGATCTACCTCCGTCGTGCAAGATGTTATCTTGTCCCACTTTAATCCAAAGCGCGCCGCGCACGAAGGTTCTGTGTGGGGCAACCTTTGCACTCACGTGCTTGACAGTGCGGTGGGTTGACTCGATAATGCCTAAACCGTAATACGTATTGCGTAATTCGTAAGTTACGCAGTACGCTTTACGCATTACGATTTTCGAGGATTCAATGCCTGGTGCATTTTCAACCATCCGTCTCCTGCTCGTCGAAGACAACGCCTCGCTCCGCGCCGCGATGAAGTCCGGGCTGGAGGAAACCGGCAAAGTCACGGTGATCGCGGAAACCGATCGGGGGGAAGGGGCGATCGGGTTGGCGCTGACCGACGTGCCCGACGCGATCTTGATGGATGTGCAGCTGGCGGATGCCATCAACGGCGTGCAGGCGGCCGTCGCCATCCGGCGTGAAGTGGCGCGTTTGCCCGTGGTCTTTTACTCGATTCAAGACGATGAGCGTTACTATCGGGATTTTCTCGCATCCGGCATCCTGACGCACTATGCCTACGTCCGCAAGAGCAACTATCTGCTGCCCGCGATGGTGGTGCCGCTGCTGCGCGATGCGCTGGCGGGGCGCAGTTTCATCGATCCCGAGATCGAGCAGCGCGTGCAGGAAGTGCGCCTGAAAGATGAAGACTCGCCGCTGGACTGGCTGGAGCCGACTGAGCGCGAGGTGGTGAAGCTGCTGGCGATGGGCATGACCAACGAGCAGATCGCGGCGCGGCTGGGCTTTCGCGATCGGCGCGCGGTCAGCCGCACCAACGGCCAGATTTACGCGGCGTGGGGGCTGGCCGACTCGGCCGAGGATGAGAAGACGGCGCGCGCGCGGGCCACGTTGATCTACAATTCGGGCCGCATGATCAAATGGGACGACGACGGCACGCCGCGTGTGCGTGATGCCAGAGACAGCTGGGTGCCGTTAGTGCGATAGTCCGGTGGTCGTGTAGTCCGGTAGTCGGGTGGTTCGTTGGTCGTCTGTCACAGCCTCCCGAAGCGTCAGCGGAGCGGGATTGGTCATCATGCATTGTGCATTATGAATTGAGCATTGTGAATTGAGCATCGATCGTGCGCTTGATTGAATTTCTACTCTATGCCGGTGTGCAGGCGGTGTCGCTGTTCAACACCGTCATTTTGCTGTGGCTGGGTTTGACGGTGATTCTGACGGGCGACCGCCGCAAGCCGGCCACCATCGCGGGCAGCGCGGGCCTGCTGCTAGGCGCGTTGTTCTTCATGGGGCACACCTTCATCATCGGCCACTCACTCAACATCGGCGGGCGCGGCGTCGATACCGTCTGGAAAGTGATGTGGGTGGTCGCCATCACCGCGCCTTACTTCTGGGGCCTGTCCATCTTCTATTACTCCGGCAATCCGGCGGCCGGCAAATGGGTGCGCCGCATCCTGACCGCCGCGCTGTTCTTTATGATCTTCGCCATGGCCTTTGTGTTGCCATTGCCGTCGATTATGGAATTTGTCCTCGCGCCGGTGCTGGCCCCGATCATTGCCTGGGCGTATGTGCCGTACCTGTTTCTGTGCTTCACGCTGCCGCTGATCGCGCTGCGGCGGCGATCGAACTCGGCCCGGTTCGATCCGTTCCGGCGGGCGCGACCGTGGTTGATCGGCACGGCGATGATGCTGACGCTGGCGGTATTGACATTTGCCTACGCGGCGTATGCCATCATCCCGCACGCGATTCCGATCTATACCATGACGCCGGCTGTGCTGATTGAACTCTACGCAGCCGATGGGCTGGTGGCCGGCTTCATCGCGTTGTCCATTATCCTGTTAGGGCGCGCCGTCGTCTCCAACAGTGTGTTAACCGAGCGGCCGCAATCCAACCGCGGCTTCTTCATGCGCTGGCGCAACGTGGTCGGCGTGGCGATTCTCGGCTCAGGCTTCATCGCGCTGTTGTACACCGCGCCCATTCCGCCGATCTACAGCCTGATGCTCACAGCGATTCTGGCCGTGATTGCGTATGCGCTATTCAACTGGCGGCAATATGTGGAGCACGCCGAATTCATGCAGCGGCTCGATCCATTCGTGAAGAGCCTGCACCTGCACGATCACCTGTTGTCGTCGGGCATGGACACCTGGACCGAATCGCGCGATCTGTTTACGGCGCTGTGCCGCGAGGCACTGGGCGCGGAGCGCGCCTGTCTGGCGTTTGAGGGCGCGATGCCCGCCACCGGGTCGCAGCGGCTGGACTATCAGTGGACGCCCGCGTATGAAGCGGTCGTGCAGCAGCCGATCGAGCAATCGGGCGAATGGGTGCGGCCTGACGGCGATCACTGGCTGTGGCCGCTGGCCGATTCGCGCGGTGTGATTGGCCGGTTGATTCTGGGGCCGCGCCTCAACGGCAGTGAATACACCGTGCAAGAATTGC
>JAUQXD010000869.1 GCA_030834835.1 Thermoflexales bacterium
GGCCGTCCACGGCGCTGAGCACGCGCCACGATACGATGTACGTGCCCTGCCGCGCGTCGTTGAGCGATACGGTCAGTTGTTGAGGATTAGTCGGGGAAACAGCGCTATCGCCGTTATCGACGGTGCTGCCGTCTTCGAACAGGACGGTGATCTTCGAGAACGCCGGTTCGATCGCTTCGCTGAAGTCGATCGTGATCGCGGCCGGCGCAACATCGAGCGTGGAGTTGGCCGCCGGATTCGATCGCACCAGATCGGCGTGCGCCGAGGCGACACCGGCGACGATCAGCGACAGCGCCAGGGCGAGCAAGATTGAAAAACGCGGTAAGCGATGCATGGGCACAATGCGTAATACGTGCTGCGAAATGCGTATAGCATCCTCACGCACCACGCAGCACGGCGAAGTTACTTCTTGCGCATCAGCAGCAGCGCCGCGCCGCCGATGACCGCCACCGCGCTGGCCGCCACGGCGACGATCAGGCCGGTGTTGCTGGCCGCCGTAGACGCGGTGACTGAGTCCACCTGCACAACGATTTTTGCAACGGCGTCCAGTTCCTGATGGAGTACGTTGGACATCACCGCTTCCAGGGTGTTCGCGCCGGCCATCAAATCGCGCGCCTGCAGCGACGGGCTGCTGCCTTGTGACATGCCCTGCTCCTGGCCGTTGACGTACAGGTGCCAGTGCTTGCCCTCGCCCAGCGGCCAGTTGGTCGTCTCCACTTTGACGATGGCCGAATTCTCCGTCAACACTGCGCCATCGCCTGGTGAGACGATGCGAATCGATGCGTCGCCCGCCGGAACGCGTTCGCCGTGATCGGCCTCATGATCGGCATCGTGATCGGCCTCCGGCGTGCCTTCCTCGTGTCCATGCTCGGCTTCCGGGGTCGGTGTGCCATCCGCCCACGCCTGTGGCGCAATCAGCATCAATGCGACAACCACCCCCAACAACCAACCCCATTTACGAAACATGAATCTTCTCCCCTGGATCATTATTCATTGAACATTGCACATTGATCATTTCCGGCCGCGCCCCAACGCCACACCGGCCAACACCAGCCCGATCGTCCCCAGTGCCGCCCCCGCGACTGCGAACGCGCGAGTGCTGCTCACCTCATCGCGCAGTCCGTCGATCGCCGCTTGCACCTCGCCGCCCAGCGCCTCCGGGAAAGTCAGGCTGTCGGCGCTGCCGACTTCCTCGATCTCATTGCTCACATCGACGGGTTGGCCGTTCAACGTACCGCCGATCTTGAGGGTGTAGGTGCCGCGCCGGGTGGGGATGAAATCGCCGACGTAGGTGCCCGGCCGTTCTTCCAGCGGGCGCAAGATCAGATCTTTGGTCTTGCCGCCAACTGCGATCTGCGCCGTCAGCGTCGCCTCCGCCCCCTCGACCGGCTGATCGTCTTTAGCTGTGGTCAGTTCCAGCAAGGCCGCGTTCTTCAGGCCGACGATCGGCGGCTCATCCAGCCAGCCCAGCACAAAGGCATAGTCCCCGCTGACGATGCGTTCATGGGCCAGCGGCCGGGCCGCCGCCACGCCCACTGCGACCAGCACCAGTGCTACGGCCAACACCAACGCCCGAAAACGATAACGCGCAAACATCGGTCACCCTCCCTGGCTATAGAAAAGCGCCGAGATTGTGGCCAATCTCGGCGCAAGTTGAACACCCGGCACATCACGCGTGTGGCGACAACGACATCTCGTCCCGCAAAACGTCAATCGCCCGGGTCAGGTTTAAGACCTGACCACCAAACCCTTGCTGAAACCGCTCCGCATCGGACTGCGCCTGAAAAGCCAGCGTCGTCGGCGCGCAGCAGATACTCAAGCCTGGGTTCACCACGTACGTCGCAGAACGCGCATTAACCACGCGCCCGTACAGGAAATCCGTCACCAGCACGGACGCCACCGTGTTCCCCAACGACGGCAATTCCAGCAGGCCGCAATGCGGACAACACGCATGATGATGCGTACCATCCGCCATATGCATGGTCACCTTGCTGCGCGAGTCGGGCGGAATAGTCCCGTGGCAGAAGGAGCACTCATTGGACTGCGCCGTGTCCGCCAGCGCCGCGCCGCCATGCACCTTGCGCAACCGGCCCTCGGCCTCCAGCGCATCCAGATCACGATGCACCGTCATCTTGGACACGCCCAGCAAATTCACCAGATCTTCAACCTGAACTGAGCCGCGCTCGGTCAACAGCTCGATGATCTGGTTCTGGCGGTCAATGGCAGATAGCGCTTTGGCGTGAGGCATAGTTCTCCTCCCAGATTACCCGGCCCATTACATGGCCGAATCCTTGATCTCGGCCTCCAGTTTCATCTCACCTGACTTCTCAAACACCAGCGTCAGTGGCAGTTTCGTGCCAGCGGCAAAGTCGGCCTTCTTCATCATGCACATCACGTGCATGCCGCCCGGCTTCAATTCCACCGTGCCGCCCGCCGGAATCTCGATCATTTGACCGGCGATGGGCTGCATCTCCATCATACCACCACCTTTGTCAACTGTCTCGTGCAATTCCACCATGCCGCACGCGTCCGACTTCGCGCCGATCAATTTATCGGCGGCGGTGCCGGTGTTCTTGATGTTCACATAGAACGCGCCTGCATCTACAACCATGGGCGACGACCGCCCCCACAGCATCTCGACCGAAATTTTCGGCCCGGACGCCGCCGGCGCGCACGCCGCCAACATCACCACACCTGCCAACATCAACCACCACATCCGCTTCATAATTGCCTCCTGTGATTTTCACTGCTCGGATATGCAGTGATATTTTGATAAATATAACAAAGTTTATCCCATTTGTAAAGTGAGGATAAAGGCCTGTCAAATCAGTGATCCGTGTAGATCATTAGGCCAGTGTCGGTCACGCCTAGATCGAGCCGACCACGATCCGTCAGATTGACGACGCGCGGATCAGGCAGAGCCAACCATGTGAAGAGCAGCTGCGGGGCAGCGGGCAACCGATCGGCTGGCGCGGCGATCACGTTAACGGGCGCGCGTTCGCTGACCCCGATCGCAATCGCTTCGTTGATCAAGACGCTGGCTTGATCAAAATCGATCACAACCTGCGGCTCAAGTTCGAGCCGCTGAAGTTCGATCGGTTGTTGTGCAATCTTGCTCAGTGCTCCGCGCCAGTCACCCCCCGCCCGATTGGTGGTCGGCACCTCCACGGCCATGATCTGCTTCACCGTGTAGCGATCAAGCACCGCCACCAGGCTGTTGAGTTGCGCCGTTTCAGCACGCGGCACGATCATCAAATCGATCGTGCGTTCCCAGAACGGCAGTTGCTCACCCAAAGCAGCCAGCAAACCGGATGGGCTGCGCGAACCACCGATTAAAATCGTGCGGCCTTCGACCGTGCGCACCACGACGGGATGATCGTCCACGGTCAGCGCGATCACGTGCAGCTGCCGATCGGGCTGCCACGACCACGCCACGCCGATCAGCACGGCGGCCAACCCGCCGCTCACGATCAGATTGCGGCGCGTCAAGAGTTGTGCGAACTTCTTCGGGCGTTGATCACTCGGGCGCTTGAGATACCACGTTGCGCCGAGCAAAATCGCGTAATAAGCCGCGATCCAGATCGGCGACACGTAATCCATTGGAATGGCTGCGTTGGGCATCGAAGCAAAGATGCCAATGACGCCCAGCGTCCACGCCAGAAACACCCACGCCAGCCAGCCCAGCACCTGCCCCACGGGAATAGCGATGAGGCCGCCGCCCAATGCCAACAGACCAAACACCATCACGCCGGTCTGTGCCGGTAAAACCAGCGGATTGACGATGAGCGACACGATCGACAACTGGCGGAAGTAGAAGACCAGCAGTGGCAACGTCGCAACTTGCGCGGCCAACGTCACCAGCACCGCATCGTTCAGGACGCCGACCACTTGCCGGGCAGTAGCATTGCTAAACAGGCGCGTCAACCATTGTTCCGTCACATTCGCAAAAGGACGAGCATAGATCATCAGGCCCAGTGTCGCCACAAAGCTCAACTGAAAGCCGATGTCGAACAGCGTGTTCGGATCGATGGCCGTCATCAACAGGCCGGACGCGAACAGCGCATTGGGCGCGGCATACTGGCGGCCCAGATAATCGGCCCACAACAGCAGCAAGCCCATCACTGTGGCGCGCACCACCGACGCTGAGCCGCCGACCATGATCGCGTAAGCCGTCAGGCCAATCAACATCACAAAGAACGCGCGCCGTCGGCCCACAAAGCCGATGGTGACCGCCGACATCAGACCGATCAAGATCGTGATGTTGTAACCTGAGATCGCAATAATATGAGTCGTGCCCGTGCTGCGAAAGTCGTTTTGTACGTCAACCGGCAGACCAGCATCATCACCCAGCAGGATACCCGTCAACAACGAGGCCGACGGTTCGGGCAAAATCTGCGCGATAACGTCGCGGGCGTGAGCGCGAAAACCAAAGATCGCCGCAAGGATGGGGCTGCCCTGATCATGCGCGATCAAACTGACGCGCGGTCGATCGATCATCGAGTAGATGCCCTGTCGCGCGAGGAAGTCTTTGTACGAAAACGTGGCAAACTCCGGTGGGGCAACCAACTCACCGCTCGCGCGCACCCGATCGCCGTAGCGAAACTCATTCGGGCGTGACGGCCGCGTGAGC
>JAUQXD010000870.1 GCA_030834835.1 Thermoflexales bacterium
ACGACGAGAGGCGCAGGCGAAACAATCGGTAGTTGCATCGGCTAAGTCAATCCAGTCAAACGAGATGGCGTCAACAGCATCACACTGAAGCCCAAAAGGCTAAAACACAACTATCGAGATCTTGAAATGTTGAGCCCTAACTCGTTATCGTGCGAGTCTCCTCCACCGATCTACAATGAAACACATGGATGTGTGAGGTTTCCATGTAATGGGTGCTCGTCACGTTTGATGAAACCCGAAACGCCGCTGAACTCTTGCTTCAGATTACGGTGCGTCTGCCGTGAATTCTTGAGCACAGCAGTCTGCGTACATCAATATTCTGGTAACGGCATCGCCTATCGTGTAGCACCAACCGTGAACCTCACCGTCCTCCGCTTCATTGCCAGTTGTTTGTATGCGTTGCTGGATATTCGCCGCGCCCCGTTTATTCTTGCACTCACGTCCACTCGAGGTGACACGCTGGTTCGATTCAAATAGAGATTGTGATCCTCTACTACTCCCGCCGCTTCGACCCCAGCGTGCGCATCGTTGGCACAATACTTTTTCCCCATTGACAGCGCCGCAGACCTCTTGAACAATGAAGGGGTATGTTATCGGGTCTGTTTGCTGTTCGTCCGGCGCTGACAGACGAGGATAACCTCATGCTTGCTTCCAGGCTGCCCCGGCTTATTCTTGTCGTGTATCGGCTGTCATCCGTACGGTGGACCGATGCTGTTGATATGCCTGCCGATCGATTGGTGCGCTTCGCATCACTGAACAGCCGCCCCGTGCGAAAAGGAACATACCTTGAAAATTCAACGCCTTGCTATAGTTGGCTGCCTGTTACTGATAATATTGATAGGCCCGCCCACACCCACTCGCGCGTCAGCGACACTTGAACTCTATGGCACTTTTCAGGCGATGGGCGTCATCGTCAATCTCACGCCGGGCGAAGATGCGAATCAAAATGCTGTCGCGGCCCTGTCCTATCGGATCAATGGCAGCGGCCCGTATTTGCAAGGCTTGCCGCTCGCGCGCGTTAACGCCACCCGCTTCGTCGGCAGCCTGTTCTGGCTCTCACCCGGCACGAGCTACGATGTGCGCGT
The DNA here is from genome assembly GCA_030834835.1 of Thermoflexales bacterium. GTDB lineage: Bacteria > Chloroflexota > Anaerolineae > Fen-1058 > Fen-1058 > JAGOBP01. The sequence goes on from JAUQXD010000870.1 coordinate 1,086, forward strand.
CACATTTTCCGATCCAGACGGCGCGCCTTTGAACGGCACGAGCGTGAATGGCTCAGCCTCGACTCGCGTCGAGAGCAGCGTTCCCGCACCCACCAAATCGTACTACGTCACTTCGGCAGGCAGCGGGACAACTTGTAGTTTAGGTTCGCCCTGTTCGTTGAGCACGGCCTTGAATCAGGGCCAGTCCGGCCAGGAGATTGTCCTGCGGGGCGGCGTCTATTATCGGGGCGCAATGTCGTTGCCGCGCTCCGGTGTGGCGGGC
>JAUQXD010000871.1 GCA_030834835.1 Thermoflexales bacterium
CCCCGCAAGTATAGGGGAAAGTGGCTGGCGATGCAACTGCGCACGGATATGATGTGCATCATAGGCAATCGCGTCCCCTTCAAGTAAAGTCAACGTGATTTCATCTCAAGGAGATTGCTATGGACACCCCTAAGTGCATCAACTGCGAACGATCCGTCGAGCAAGTGCCGCTGCTAACGCTCACAATTAAAACCGGCCCGGCCTACATCTGCCCGCAGTGCCTGCCCACGCTGATCCACCAGCCGCAGAACCTCGTCGGCAAGTTGGCGGGCGCGGAGAGCCTTCAGCCGCACGAACACTGATACAGACCTGTCAGGTGGCGCAAGCGACGACTTGTCTTCTAGACACTCGACGCGCCACCTGACAGGTCTGACTTCAATGGCCCGATCGCTCGATCGGGCGCTTTCGTTTCCCGATTTGCCATCCGCGCCAAATGGCTTAAACTTGCGGGCATGACTACTCTACCGCCGGTTGCACTCGCCCTCGATCGATTGCACATCCCCTATCAGTTGTTCACCCATCCCGGCCCGATTCATTCGCTGGAACAGGCTGCACATGAACGCGCGCACGCTCTCGCGCGCGACCACCTGCCCGATCAAGTCGTGCGCAGCATCGTGTTTCGCGTGGGCAAGGATGAATTCGTGATGGTGCTCATCGCGGGTGATCGACAGGTGGCGTGGCCCGCGCTGCGCAAGCATCTGGGCCAATCGCGTTTGACGATGGCCACCGAAGCCGAAGTCAAAGCGGCTACCGGTTACGAACGCGGCGCGGTCGCACCATTCGGGTTACCGCGCCCGATGCGAATTCTGGTCGATGTCAGCGTGTTCGCTCACGCGGAGATTTCAATCGGTTCGGGCGTGCGCGGCACCGCCGTGATCATGCAATCGGCGGATTTGCGGCAAGCATTGGGCGACGTTGAAGTCGCTTCGTTTGGAGAAGGCGCGGGAGAAGGCGGATGAAGAATTCACGCACGATTGCCCTGTTGTGGGTGATGGCGGTTGCGGCCTTTCAGATTTCGGCCATCAAGCCAGAGGCGCAAGCGGGACAGATCATCGTCGCGACGATTGTGTTTGCGTTGCTGATGGGCTTGTACTTGCTGTTTGCGGATCAGCGCTTTGCCGAGGCACTGCCACAAGTCACCCGCGGCAGTGAATTCGGTTTGCCGGGTTTCTTGTTTCTGATCTTCGTCATCCTGACTCTGTTGGCAGGCACGCCCAATGCCATTATCGTGATTGCGCTGGCCGCTGCCATCTTCTGGATTCCGACTGCACTGGTGTTGCGCAATGAAGAAGCCCTGACGCCGATTCAGGCTGCGGTTGGTCTGTCGATCCTGTCGATTCCGCTGGGCGTGGATGTGGTGCTGGGCGCGCAACTCGACACCACAACCATCGTACTGCGGGCGGGCGCGTTTGCTTTGCTCGCTGTATTGTTGTTGCTTACCACCCGCGAGCAGAAGAGCCGCCTGACATTCTATTTCATCAGCGTGGTCGCCTTCATCTGGTTCACCGTCGAGTTTGGCAATGCGCCCGCGCTGCGCCTACCCTTCGATGGCGGACAGATTCGCTACATGCAGCTGGCCTTGATCGTGCTGTTTTTGTATCTGCTCACGCTGGCGGGGCGGCTGCCCGATCTGGGCTTCACGTTTCAATTGAATCGCAAGGATTGGACAGAGGCCGCGATCAATCTGGCGCTGTTCAGCGTCATCGCGATTCCGTTTGGCCTGATCACGGGCTTCATCAAGCCGTCGACCGCCCTGCCCTCGATTGTCGAGATCGCCGGTCGAGGTGTGGCGATTTTCTTCTTCATTGCCTTGCCGGAAGAGATTTTGTTTCGCGGCGCGATCCATCGTTATCTGGAACGAGTACTCAGGTGGACGCCGCGCCTCACGCTGCTGCTGTCGTCAATCATCTTTGGCGCAGCGCATCTGGATAATCCGCCCAACGTGGGCTACTACTTCATTCTGGCGTCGATTGCGGGGGTCTTCTACGGGCGCACCTATTTGCGCACCGGCAAGATCGTGCCGGCGGCGTTGGTGCATTTAGCAGTGGATTGGATTTGGAGTGTGTTGTTTGCGGGGTGATTTGAGATAGAGGGGCGGAGAGACAGAGAGTCTCTGTCCCTCCATCTCTCTGTCTCAATCATGCATCCATCGGTGTAATGGGATAGCTGTCCGGGGTCTTGTCGAACAGCCGCTTGCAGCCGGGCGCGCAGAAGT
>JAUQXD010000872.1 GCA_030834835.1 Thermoflexales bacterium
CCACCGCGATCTGCCACGCGCCGCTGTAGGCCAGTGCGCCGAAGTAGACCGTGCCGCTTTCTTCCCACGCCTGACCGGGCCGATTGAGCATGAAGAACGGATTGGCAAAGTGGCTGGTCTGCAAGTTGCGGCTCTCGATGATGTGCGTGCCCGGCGACAGGCGCTGGCGATGCGGCGTAAATTCGCGCGCCCACGCGCCACTGACGTAGGTCAGTTCATTCGCGCCGCGAGGCAGATGCAACGAGGCGAAGTTGCACACTTCAAACGAAACGATGTCTTGTCCCGCGTTTTCCAGTTCAAGCCACCGCTCAATGATGTCGTGCTCCAGCGTGAGGCGATAGCACAGCGTGACGAAGAAATCTTGGACCGGGTCTTTCAATCGGACGCGCAGTGTCTCGCGCGGCGAAGTGTCCTTCACAGGCAGACCATGCGTTGGTGCGAGGCCGGGCTGCGCGTCAGTGACGATTTCATGATCGACGTAACGCAGGCGCAGATCGCGAATGGGCAGATGCAGCGCTTCGCTTTCTTTTAACGGCGCCGGCAGCGACGGGAAGTTGGCTTTCAGCGTGACGTGATGCACCGTCAGATCGCCAAAGGTCAAGACTTCGTCGGGACGATACTGCGCGATGAAGCTGGCAGGCGACTCATAGATCATAGGCGCAACTGCGCCGCTGATCCGATCGTCGGAAGTGGCGTGCTCGGGGCGCGGCCCCCAGCCGACGTGAATGAGTCGATCGGCCTGATCGACTTGACAGACGTAATAACTGGTCTTCAGCAGCAAATTGAACGTGCGCGTGGTTGGGTTGAAGTGGATCATGGTGTGTGATGGGGGTTGTCAAGAAACAACTTGATTGATTCCTGCGTCATGCCCGCACACACGCCCGGCGCGTCCCCGCCGCTCTGCGGCGGACAGGACGTGCGGTGCAGGGCTCTCGTGCTTCATCGGGCATCCAGTTGGCACTTGACGTTGATAACGCCTCTGGATTCCTGCTAAAAGCTGTTGTTTCCTGCAATCTCGTACGCTAACAGTCTCATAAAATTGTACCGCTTTTGAGCCTGCCCTGGTTTGCGCTGACGGTTGGCAGGCCCAGCCTCCAACGATTGAAACACCTGCACTGCACCGCAGAAGGTTGTGTGAGGCGCGACTTTGCGAAGCACCCCGTAGCGAAGCGGAGTGGGCTGAGTCGCCGGCCCATTGCAGACAATCGAATTGAGAATTGCCGGTGAGAGCGGATCAATCGCGATAAGGTGACGAACCAATGAAGCGAGCATGACTTACCGCCTCAGAAAGCCGGGCAGAGCGGGTATCCGTTGACGCACATACACGCTGGCGCGCGTCGCTGCCCAGACGAGCGGCACCAGCCCGATCTGCGCCCAGCCCGTTAACGTCGGATCGCGATCGGGGAACGGCCAGCCGGGCAGGCGCATCGTCGTATAGGTCAACAATGCTTGCAACACAAAGGCGGTCAGGGCATGTTGACCCAGCGGTATGAGCAGCCAACCCAGCAGGCGGTTAATCGGCTGCCACAACACCGTGATCAATTGATAAAGCCCGGCGCAGACCCACAGCGTGACGAAGACCCGGCCCGGCGCCAGGATGGGTCGGCCGAACAAAGAGTCGTTCCGCAGCTAGGCCGTGTCCGGCCAGGCTCCATTGATGTTGATCTGATAACTGATGATCAGCACCATCAGGGCCGACAGGATCAACAGCACCGCTCGCACCCGGGGCAGCGGACGACTGGTCCACCAACCCGCGATCTGAGGTCGATGGTAGCCGATGATCAGGCCCAGCACGAACAGCCACTGCCAGGCGGCGAAATTGAAGTACAACACAAAGATCGTAAAAGCGCGCGGATTGAGCCGCGCCGCGTGCCATAGCGCCGCCGAACCCGCCGCGACCCACGGCCAGCTCACCTGCCGCAGGGCATACAACGCCACCAGCCCCCACAGCACCAGCAGCGCGTAGAGCGGCATGAGGTCAAAGTTGGCGGGTGCGCGCCG
>JAUQXD010000873.1 GCA_030834835.1 Thermoflexales bacterium
TGAGAGCCGTCTCAGACAGAGGTTCAGTGCGCGCTAGCGCCTTGAGGATCGTGGCTTCATCAGGCGAAGGACCGCTATTATCAATACCCCACAGGCTCTCCGAAAGATAGTTATGGGGCTGTTGAAGGTAGGTTTCAATGGCCCGAAGTACACGGGAACCTTCAACGATGGCAGGTCGTGCAACGTCACGGATGGCTAGGCTGCACAGTTGACGCGTCAAAAAAGGATGTCCACCACCTTGCTCCACAAGGAATTGCAGCGCCTCCTCCGTGTAGTCGATTCCCATTTGTCCACCGATTGACCGAATCATTGTCCTAGTATCCTCTGGATCTAGCATACCAATCCGTACTTCACTGAAGAATGAAAACAAAGGATTACGGCTCTCATTCATTCGGTCAAGTCGATTGAGATGAGGTTTGAGGCTGGCCCCAAGGATTGCAAACCGACCTCGCCAGCGCGAATCGTCAGCGATTGCACGTAGTAATGAGGCAAATTCAAAATACTCAGGCTGACTAAGCAGTGTATCCATTTCATCGAAGCACAGGAGCAATCCAGGTTTTCCGATTCGCTTCGACAATCCATCCAACAGAATTTCTACTTCGCCACGAAATGCCTCCGCCTGAGCCGCTGAGTCGATTGTAGATAACTCCGTTGAGGGTGCTGATGTGATCCAATCGGGAAACATGGTTTTTATAGCTGCCCTCCAAGTGCGAATCACTTCCGAGCATACATACTTCAGCCCTCCGATATATCCCTCAAGATCCACAAACCCAACCGGCCAGATGAACTCTTCCTGTATTCGACCAATAATAGAGGACTTTCCCACTTTGCGAACGCCCAATACAATTGCGGAATGTCCACCCGATAATCGTCGCTGCAGATCAGATAAAAGCGCACCACGACCAAAAAAAGACAATACGTCAGTTACCGCAGATCGTGCATCATAGAGATCAATGCGGCCAGTGTAGAGATCCATTTGCTCTTTCAACGTCTCCACTTCACGGTTGCTTATGCGCGCTTGTACAATCAATGATTGCGGCAAAGGGATCACGGAGAACCCCCGTTGTGCACGTAAGGCGAATATCTGATAGAGGTCACTTGCTTGGGGCGCTCGGTCAATGACCACAATTGCGGTCCGACCGTGAAGATCTTTGGAGAATAACTTCTCTGCAGCGATGCACACAAACCGGAACTCATCTAAATCCAAAGTTCGATCTAGCACTAGCCGAACATATACCGAGGTAGAGGCCGACCACAAAGGAATAGCAGTTGTACAAAGAAAACCGAGTGAATCCATATCCTTGATTCTAAATCCGATTTTTGCAAAAAAACGCCGTATATCAGCATGTGGTTGTTCTTGGTTGCAAATCATTAGCGCAGCAAGAAGCGCATGCATCGCTTGCGAGAGCTCAATCTGCGTTGGCCTACTAGCCGGATCATATGCAGCAACCCGTGAAGCTGCGTGAAAAAATAGTCCTTGGTAATATAGACTGATGTCAGATCCAACCACATCAGATGCCTTATGTCGAATCCTTTGAATCACTTCCAGTGCTTTTCGATATTGTCGTCCCAGGCGATGCATATCGATTTTTTCATCCAAGCTAACCGCAGTTACCAGCCGCCTTTCGAAGTCATAGAGCGTGTTTAGGTTATCTGACTGTATTAGATCGAAACGTATCATTGCTTCCAGTGACACAAAATCCCACAGAAGAGGTGCTGGTCCGGCCTGAGATAGATCTGCAAGCCAAGCTTTGTGCGCTGAAGATACAAGGAGATTATCACTTCTTATATCGCCCGGTGAGAAACGACAAATCAGCGTAGAATCATCGTGCAGCATTTCATCGTAAAGAAGCGCCACGAGGTCTTTGGCATAGACGCGCACACCTCCAGAAATGTCTATAGCGACGCCATCTGCGAACAATTCAAATTTATCAATCCCCAATGTATACGATTCTGTGCACAAAGACTCCAACCGTCTGTAAAAATCGTCACGCGGCATCAGCGGCTCGGATAGGCCAAAGCGTTGTCGATACCATTGGCCAAGACTTTGATTAGTTAGCAAGAATTGTTTACGCTGATGCCACTGTTCCAATGATTCACGCAGCAGGTTGTCTACTACTTTCACGACTTCCTTAACTGAATGTTCATGGTAGTAATTAGCAAACAATACCGTGCGCTCTAATTCTGTTTTACCGGATGAGTATGCAAAAGCGGCAAAATGAACGGTCTCTACAGGATACAAAAAGGAAGCAACTTTTGTGTTCATCGATGGTTGAGGAATGTATTCCGCGTAACGACGGCTATATTCTCTGATTGATTCGTGGCGACCACAAACGATTACAAACCAGCTCTCCGGACCTGCGGTTGGATAGGCAATCGCACCGGCTGTTACCATACCCATTTTAGTCGTCAGAATGTTTATTAATTTGATTTCAGTGTAGCCGTTGAACAGTTTACCAAGAAGATCCTCTAGTTCGCTCGACAACTCATGCAAGGTGGCTTCGGTGGCAAAAGGTTCGAGCGGGGCAATCAAGCGCGCAGGAGATAGAACCCGATCTGCTGGCCATCTGACCACGAAATTGGAATAAAAGTTAACATGCTCTGACAGCGTGCGGGCCACAATTTCTAGCAAATGTTCTGGCTCGTCGAGTTTTGTCATAAACTCTACGGCTGGTGTATAACCGTCACTTGCCGGCCTTAACGATTCCAGAACGATCTCAATCGCTGGGAACGAAGTCATCATGACCTTTGGAACAGTGCGGAAGGCAGGATCCTGGGCAAGGAGCAGACCAGACATATCTTTTTCATCGTTATCATCGCACAAACGAATGTCCAAGATCGCCAAATGAATATTGTGAGTGTCGAGAAGTCTTCGCGCTTCAGCGGTTGATGTTGCTATCAGCACACGATAACCAGCGCGGTTGAGAGCTTCGGCCCTTATTGTGACAAAACTAGAATCGTTGTCCGCAAACAGGATGTTTATGGCAGCCATGTTGCCTTGCCCTTGATTCTATGATTACGAGATGTTGTGAATCGTGTGTACTCTAACTTCGTCAATTGCTCACCTATTGATCGAAGCATTGCACGAGCCATTGACACATTATTTACCTCGCCTTCGTGAAGGCTACGACAACAGCATTTGGTATCTTGCCAGTACTCGCCGCAATCAATATTTGCTGGCCATCATTGCACTCAGGTCTTCGCTTGCCCTGCTTCATGTATCGGCAACGACATGACTACAGTAGTTCCTGAATGTCCAGTGGATTCTACGTATATTTCACCGCTATAAGTCTGCGCAATGACTTGAGCCATAAGCAAGCCTACCCCTAATCTCCGGGGGTCTTGAGGTTTCTCAATGCGCTCCAAGCCAATTCTCGATTTAATGTCCTCAGGAATGCCAGAACCAGTATCAGACACAAACATCTCGACCCTTCCACTGGTGACTCGGGTGCCAATGGTGACTACGTGAGGCCCACTGTCAGCGATAGCGTCTACAGCATTGTCTACGAGAATGTCAAATACTCGCCGTAGCCATACTGGGCTAGCGAATACAGTCACGCTATCAGGGCACTGGATCTCCAACTTGAGAACTGCCTTTTTGTACTGATCATATTGCCACAACAGTCTGGCGCGTTCGCTGATTAGCTCACCTACTGATACGGGCTCGACTCCAGTCTCAGCTGAAAGGGGTGGAGTTATCGGCTTCGCCAATATTAGTTTAGCTAAATGCTCGATTGTATCAACGAGCCCTAATGCCGTTGTGTTTGCAACTTGAGGACGCTGCTTTAGTTCGCTACTCAGCAGCTGCGCACTGTCCCGAATACTTACTGCATGATTGTTTATGGCATGACGCCAAGCTGAGGTAACCATGCCCATCCAGGCTAATGCTGTGCGAGCACCAACCAGGCCCTTAACCAGCTTGAGCTCCTCCTGGTTTCTCTGGAGTTCCTCGAAGAGTCTATCTTTCTCGCGGCGCAACCGCGATTGCTCGATCGCCAAGCAAATCAGCACGCCTAGCTCCTCAAAACTGGACGCAGGCATTGGATACTGGTAGACGCCGGTCTGAAAAATCTCTATCGTCTGTTCTGTTCTCGATTTAGTAAGGAAAATGCATTCCGTATTCGGGCATCCTAGTCGAATTCTTGAAATTAGTTCATTAAGCGATGGTTCAGTATTAGCAAATGCTGCCGTGGCTGATGATTCGTCGATTAGCAGCACGTCATATGTCGCATTGTCGGCAGCCGGCTTTAGCCAAGGTTCATCGGCACCGTCGCCTGAATCGACAACATATCCATATTTGTCGCGCAAATATCCGATGATTGACTCTCGGAGGTCCTGTGCGAAGCCAACAACCAGTATCCGTCGCGGATTTTCACTCATTACCCATTCCCTCTCAATCCAACCCCATTGCCCGGAACGCGGCGTTGATAGGATCCGAGTAAAAAATGATCTGCACCTTGTCCAGCACATCCGTCGGGATGTCGGGCAGATCGCGTTTGTTGTCCGCCGGCAGCAGGACGCGCTTGGCGCCGTTGTCCATGGCAAGTTGCAACCGTTCGGCCAGGCTGTCCACGCGGAGCAACGCACCGTGGATGCTCATCTCGCCTAGGATGACGAGTGATTCAATCGCCGGTTTTTGCAACATCGCGCTGAGCATGGCGATGAGGAAGGCGACGCCCGTTTCGCTACCTTCTTTCGATTGCATGAGGTTGACAATCTGCACGTGGAAGTCGAATTCATTGGGATCGCGATCTCGGTTAACACCCAACCGTGCAGCGTTGGCTTGCAGATACGTACGCGCCGTCTTGATCGCATCGCGAATGGCGGTGCTGGGCGCACCGGTGATGTTGAGGCTGCCTCTGCCTTTGGCCGCCTGTACTTCGATGCGGAAGATGGCATGCCGCCCGTCGGCGCGATCGGTGCCGATGGTGAACGTCACGCCGGCCGTGAGTTGGCCGGGGGTGATGAGACCGCCCGCCGTTTGCTCCGGCACTGTGACGAACTTTTCTTCGCGCATCTCCTGATCGATGTAGGAGAAATTGACGGCCCAGTATTCGAGACCACCCATTTTCTTGAGTTGCTCTTTCACGCGCCGCCGACCTTCCAACGCGAGTTCCAGATATTCGGCAACGTCTTCGCGCGTGAATTGACCGTCGGGATGCAGCAGCTTCAGGTAGCCGGACACGGTTTTGCGCACGGCGCGCACATCGCGTTGATTGAGGTGGCTGCCCAAACTGAAGTGCTTGTCGAGCACGTCCGCGTATGAGGTCTTGCGCTGTGAGCGCCACACTTCAGTGATGTAATCGACGATGAAGCCGTAGTGCTCGGTAAAGTGATCGGGCTTGGCTTTTTCGATCTCCCAGCCGGGCAGGTAGAAATGCAGGCGATCAATCAGCGCCAAGTCTTGCATCTGCGCCGGCAGCGGATACAGCAGGTGCGAGGTCTTGAGAATCGTCGGGATGTCGCCGTCGATGTTGCCGTTGAAGACGATCGAGGCGTCGGCGGGTGTCTCTTCTTTGCCGCGCGAGAAACTGCCCGATTCCATATAGTCTTTCAAGATCTGCACCGCGTCGCCCGATTTGAAGTTGATGCCCGCCACTTCGTCGAAGGCGACTACGTCCCACAGGCCCACGAGACCGACACGGCCCGTGCTGAGGTTGATGAACAACTGTGGCACGGTCGTCTGGCCACCAGAGATCAGGATCGTGTACGGTGAGATTTCGCGGAACACATACGATTTGCCGGTACCGCGTGGTCCCAACTCGATCAGGTTGTAGTTGGACTCGACCATCGGGATCAGGCGCGCCAGGAATAGCAGTTTGCGGCGCTGCGTGAAATCGGCGTGATTCGGTTCAATGCCGATCGAGCGCAGCACCAGATCGAGCCATTCGTCGCGGGTGAAGGCCGATCGACCCGCGATGAAGTCCGACAGATCGGTGCTGCCCTGCTGAATAGGCTTGAGCCGCTCGATCGCAAATGGCCGCGTGACGCCGCGAATCTGTACTTCGGGATCGTAGATCAGATCGATCAGCGCCCAGATGCCGCCCATCAACAACTTATCGTACTGCTGCACGGTGGCATCGTCGATCAAGACGTTGCGCGCGCCCATGTTAGTGAGTTCGGCCCAGAACCGATCGGCGTCGGTGTCGAGCGTGGCTTTGACTTTGTCGATGATGCGATGCCGCCCGCGGCTGCGGGTGATGGCTTTGACCTTTTCGCTTTCATCGGCGCGCACGTAATTGCGGCTCAACGTGTCGCGCACAATTTCCAGCCCCTCGGCGATGATCTGCGGATCGGTCGAGGAACAGTATTGCCCCAGCAGATATTCCAGCACGTAGACTGGCACGTTGAAGCCGGACTTGGTCTGGCGCACCAGATCTTTGCGGACGATACGGCCCGGAAAACGGCGGGCGACTTTGTCATCCAGCGTGTCGAGAGTAAGTTCTCGAATCGTCATATTATCTGGCCCTGTTGCGAAAAAATTAGAAGAAATCAGCCTGATTGACGGCTGCCTGCTCTTGAATCACCTGCCCCGTCGCCACATCCAACAGACGCCATACTACTTTATCACCGATTTCCAAAGAGGCGGAATCGGGCAGCAAAACCTTGATGTCGGTGTCGCCGGTTGGCTCGATCACCTGTTCGTAGGTGACGATAGCCCGGTCGCCCTTCAGCAACAACAAGCGCACTTGCCGCGCCCGATCGAAGATCTGCGACGCGATCGGCTGTAGGCGGACCGTGAAGAACCGGGTGTTGATGACGGCGGGGGCTGTCATCGTCACCTTCACGACGCTGGCGGTGATGGGCTGTCGGATGACGAGGCACGGCACGACGATCTCTTGCAGCGACAGGCCGCCGTGCGCGTAGTTGTATTTGCCCGGCGTGCGGAAGCAGCCAATGCCACGCGGATACCAGCCTTGCAGGTCGGCGCTGCCGGGCACGGGAAACCGCTGTTGATCGGTGAAGCCCAGGTTGCGCCCCACCAGATAGCGCGAAGCGGTCTTGAGCGCGGGCACATCTTTCACCGAGACTTTGTCGGCTTCGGCGACATCGTCGAGCAAGAGAAAGCCGTGATCGGCGACGACGACGATCGTCTGGAGTTCGGCCTCGCGCAACTTGCGGATGGCGCGCTCGACTTCTTTGAGCAGGCCGCTGAAGACCGTCAGCGCCAATTCCTGCGCGTTCTCGCCAAGGTTATCGAGCGCCGTATGGAACGTCACGTACAATTCCTCTGAGACTGGAATCTGTTCGGTCGAGGTGGCGTTGAGCGCCGAGATTTCACTGTAGATTTGGGTGCGCGGATAACGGGCGCGCAAATAGGCTTCGCGTTCGGACTTGTTCGCCAGGTTGCCGCTGTCCCCGATCGTGACGCGCCAATCGTCACCCGCCCATTCGACCTTGCGCTGATCGCCGTCGGGCAGCAGCGCGGGCATGGCCACTTTGGTGATCGTCGGCAATGTGACGACGCAGGCTTCGAGCGTGAGGTCTTCGCGAGCGATGTCGCGCCGCAGCCGATCGACCAGGGCCTGCGCCAGTTCGAAGCGCAGCGCATCGACGAAGATCACACCGACGCGCTGGCCGGGTTCGACGTGAACGAGGTCGCGCCATGTCGTCGTTTGCGAGGGCACACCGTCAAACACCCAATGCTCGCGCCCGGCCAACAGTTCGACGAAGCGCCCGTTCAGCCGATCGAGATAGCGGCGATACACCCGCCAGCAGCGTTGGCGCAGCAGGTCATACGTGGCCAGCGCATCGTCGATCGCTTC
>JAUQXD010000874.1 GCA_030834835.1 Thermoflexales bacterium
CATCACGCACAGGCCGATTTCAAATAGCACCGAGTGGCCGTTCTGAAAAACCATCATGTGCCAGATGCGTTCCGGGCGGCCCAGATCGACCAGCAGTGCGATGATGACCATGACGTAGCCCAGAAAGCCCGTCAGAATCGAGGGGCGCAGCAAGGGGCGGAAGCGTTCGAGTTTGAAGATGTACACGGCGGCGGCCATCGTGAACGCGCCCGCGCCCAACGCCACGCCGCACAGCAAATCGAAGCTGATCCAGAAGCCCCACGGATACGAATTGTTGAGGCCGCTGATCGCGCCGATGCCGAAAGCAAAGCGATACAGCGCCACCACGACACCGATGAGCACCAGTGCGTTCAACGTCACGATGACGGGTGACACGCGGAACTTACGGCGTTGAGTCAAGGTTGTCGATGCCATTATTCGGCCTGCTCTTTCGTCGCTTCGTCAACGGCGACCGTTTCGCTCGGGGACTCACTTGCTTGATGATCCGTCATGCCCGAATGCTTTTGTCGGGCATCCAGATTGACTGTCGATGGCGGGTGGACTTCTGGATTCCCGCCACGCCCTGTCCGCGAAGCGGGGGCGCGCTTGGCGGAAGCGTGCGGGAATGACGTGGGGCCTTCAGGAGAATGATCCTCCTTGACCTCAGCTGCAACTTGCTTCTTCATTCCGCGCTCGCGCAATCGCACGACGCCCGCCACCGCGGCCAGCACGCCCGCCCAGCCCAGCGCGAACGGAATGGTGCCGCTCATGACCACTTCGCTGGTGTGATTAACGGATGCCTGCGGCACGTCGGGCAAGCCCAGATCCTTGAACGGCACATTCGAGATGATCAGGTACGACGTGCCGCCGTTTTCGTGTTCACCATAAACGTGATCGATGTACTTGCCGGGATTGGCCGCGATGCGCGCTTTGGCTTCGGCCAGCATGTCTTTGCGATTGCCAAAACTCAGGGCGTCGGTGGGGCAAGTCTGCACACAGGCCGGTTCGCCATCGACATCCAGGCGGTGCGCACACATCGTGCATTTGGTAATCAGCGGCTGATCCAGCAGGCCCTTGTCCCAATCGAAGTGCGGCACGCCGAAGGGGCACGCGTTCATGCAGTAGCGGCAGCCGATGCAGCGCGAACCGTCATACACCACTGGACCGTCTTCGCGCTTGCTCCACGCGCCCACCGGGCACGCCGACGCGCACGACGGCTGGAGGCAGTGCATGCAGTGATAGGGCATGCTGGCCCGCCCCAGAGTGGGATACTCGCCCGTGATGCCCGCGCCCGCCACCCAAATCCGCGTATCATTCAGCGGCACTTGATTCTCAACACTGCATGCCACCATGCACGCGCGGCAATCGATGCAGCGTGTGGCGTCAAACAAATATGCGTGTGGTTGTTTAAGAGCCATTATTTATTCCTCTATTCAGGCAACAACTCAGTCATCGTCATTGCGAGCGTTTTTTGCGAAGCAATCTCCGCGCCAATCAATGAATGTTGCTGGCCGTACCCAGAGATTGCTTCGTCACTTTCCTTCGACTCCGCTAGGCTTCGCTCAGGATGCGTTCCTCGCAATGACGGCCGAATAGTTGCCCCCTTACGCCTTCGCCACCGTGACGAAGGTCTGCGACAACGCCTGACCGCCGCTGATCGGATCAGTGTAGGTGACGTGCAGATCGCTGTCGCTGCCGCCGACGTTGTGCGCGGTGCGCAAGCCCATCGACAGGTGACCGAAGCCCGGCGTCAGGTACACACAATCGGGGCGAATGGCCTGCGTCGCCATCACCGCGATGGTGATCTGTCCGACTTCGCTCTTCACTGTCACCAGATCGTTATCTTTCAGGCCGGCTTGCGCGGCTGACGTCGCATTCATCCACAAACGCGGCTCGTCCTGATACTTGTGTAAAAGTTGATTATTCTGCGTGGCAAACTGCGAGTGCTGTCCCACTTTGCCCGTGAGCAAATAGAACGATCCGGCGGGCGGCGCGGGCGGTTCATCCCACACGGGTACGGCGGGATGATTGGCCTTGCGCAGTGTTTGCGAAGCGATTTCGATCTTGCCGCTGGGGGTGTTGAACTTCAACTCCGTTTCTTCCGCACCCGATTGTCCAGCTAGCCCTTCAACGTACCCTTTCTCGCGGATGTCGTCGACGGTGACGCCGAGCGGCGCGAGTTGCTGATTGAGATAATCGATCTCGTCGGTGTAGTTGAAGTATGCGCCCAAGCCTAAGCGTTCGCCCAGTTGCTTGTAAATCCACAGCGCGCTCTTCGCTTCGCCAAGCGGCTCGATGACGGGTTGGCGCAAATAGGCGCGATTGCCCATCGACAACAGCGGATCGTAGCGCTCAAGATACGACGCTTCCGGCAGGATCACATCCGCGAACCACTCGGTGTCATTCGGCAAAATGCTGACCGTCGCGACGAAGTCCATCTTCTTGAAGGCTTCGATCGTCTTGGCTCGATCAGGCAAGCTCAGCACGGGGTTCTGCCGCGCGACAAACCAGCCGTGCGCCTGATAGGGCTGCCCCGTCAGGATGTTGTCGCGAATCTCCTGAAACACGCCGATCTTCAACGGCACCAACGGATACTTCCACGGAACACCATCGAGCCGTTGAGCGGGGATGCGAGGATATCCGGGTTGTTTGGGCACGCCCAACTTCAAGCCGCCGCCTTCACCGGCCGCCGCGATCAGCGTGTGACCCCAGTTGCCGACGAGCGCATTGAGAATGGCAATCGCGCGTTCGGTCTGGAAGGAGTTGACGAAGTTGCTGGTGCGCCAGCCATTGTGCGCCAACGCATTCACACCCGCCGCTGCAAATTCGCGGGCGATACGCGCGATGGTGTCCGCCGGAATCTCGGTCAGCGGCGCGGCCCACTCGGGCGTGTACGGGCCGATCGATTGTTGCAGTTCCTCAAAGCCGACGGTGTTTTTCGAGACGAATTCACTATGGTAAAGGCGCTCGCTGACGATCACGTTGATCAGCGCCAGATGGAACGCCAGATCGGTGCCGGGCTTGATCGGCAGCCATTCAGTCGCCTTGCCCGCCGTCTTGGTGAAGCGCGGATCCAGATAGACCACTTTCGCGCCACGCGCGAGTGATTCGATCAGGTCGCCCGTTTCAGACGTGGAAATGGCTTCGGTCAAGTTGCGGCCGGTGAGGATGATATATTTCACCGTGCGATAATCTCGGCCCGGCTCTTCCATGCCATAGGTCATGAGATTCGCGACGATCATGGCGTTGAAGCATAGGCTGCGCTGCGTGCCGTAGTTGGGCGAGCCAAAGCCGTACAGCAGATTCTCAAAGAGCGGCTGGTTCAAATTGTGCGTCGATGAAAAGATCATCGCTTCCGCGCCGTACTTCTGCTTGATGTCCAGCATCGCCTGCGCGGTCAGATCAAGCGCCTCGTCCCACGACGCGCGGCGATAGCGGCCCTCGCCGCGTTCGCCCGCGCGAATCATGGGGAACTTGATGCGATCGGGATCGTAGGCGGTCATGATGCCGCTCTGGCCGCGTCCGCACAATTTGCCGCGCGAGTGCGGTTGATCGGG
>JAUQXD010000875.1 GCA_030834835.1 Thermoflexales bacterium
GATTACGGATTGGCGCGGTGAATACTATGCCAACACGTCATTGACCAACGCGCCGAGCGTGGTGCGTAACGACCCGGACGTGAATTTCAACTGGGGGCGCAATGCGCCCGCCGGCGGCCTGCCCGTCGATAACTTCTCGGCCCGCTGGACCCGCCAACTCTGGTTCGCCGCGCACCCCTATCGGTTTTCGGTGCGGGCCGACGACGGCGTGCGCGTGTGGCTGGACAATGAGTTGATCATCGACGAGTGGCACACGTTTGCCAACACAACCTATTCGCGCGACGTGCTCGTCGCCGCCGGGACGCACGCGGTGCGCATCGAGTTCTATGAGGCGGCGGGCGAGGCGTTCATTCAGTTCAAGATCGAGCAGGCGCCGCAGACCTTTGCCGATTGGAAGGGCGTTTACTGGCCCAATGCCGCATTGAGCGGTCAGCCTGTGCTTACGCGCAACGACGTGGCCGTCAACTTCGATTGGGGCAAGGGCGCGCCCGCCAACGGCCTGCCCGCCGATAGTTTTTCAGCCCGCTGGACGCGCTCGCTGCCATTCGACAACGCGGTGTATCGCTTTACGCTGCGCGCCGACGATGGCGTGCGCTTCTTCATCGATGGGATTTTGCTCATCGACGAGTGGCACGACGCCGATGGCCGCACCTATACCCGCGACGTGCAGCTCAGCGCGGGCAATCACACGCTGCGCATCGAGTACTTTGAAAACCGGGGCAGCGCGTCGATTGCCTTTTCACTGCAGCGCGCCCAGGATTACACGAACTGGAAGGGCGAGTACTTCACGAACGATCGCTGGAGCGGTCTGCCCGCGGTGGTGCGCAATGACGAGCGATTGGACTTCGATTGGGGCCTCGGCTCACCCGATAGTTTGATCCCGTCCGATCGGTTTTCCGTGCGCTGGACACGCGCGATCGATCTGGCGGCGGGTGTGTACCGCTTCGACCTGACGGTGGACGACGGCGTGCGGTTCTACGTCGATGGCAATCTTGTGCTGGATAAAGTGCAGGAGGTTGACAGCGCGCAATACAGCGTGCAGTTGAACCTGGCCGGGGGGCGGCACGATTTCCGCATCGACTATGTGGAATTCACCGGGCGCGCGCGCTTCTCGTGGACGCGGCGGCTCATCTCGGCGACGCCCACACCCACCGCCACGCCGCCTACGCCGACCGTAACCCGGACACCAACGGTGACGCCGCAGCCCGGTCTGGTCATTCGCGGGCGTGTGCGCCTGAATGGCACGGGTGCGGGCCTGGGGGGCGTGAGCATCTATCGGGCGTTTGCCAGTTACCCGGCGGTATTGGTCGCCACCACTGATCCCAATGGCAACTATGTGGCCGCGTTCCAGCACATCCCCGGCGATGAGATGGTGACGGTGTACGCGCAGCTCAGCGGCTATGCCTTTGATCCGGCGCAATACTACTGGCGGCATTACGCCGGCTACGAAGATCGCACGCTGGACTTTGTGGCGTATCCGCCAGCGCCGACGGCCACCTTTACGCCAACGCCGACCGCGACGCCAACTGCATCGCCGACGGCGACCGCCACATCGACTGCCACCGCTACGCCGACCGAAACCGCGACGCCGCCGGTCACTGCATGGCGCGGCGAGTACTACGCCAACGCCAACCTGTCGGGCGCGCCGGCGCTGGTGCGGCTGGATGCGGCCATTCAATTTGACTGGGGCGCTGAGCCGCCGATTGGCGGGCTGCCGGCCGATGGCTTCTCAGTCCAGTGGACGCGCGCCATCACGACGGTGCAGGGCACCTATCGTTTCATGGTGCAGGCCAGCGACAGCGTGCGCGTGTCCATCGACGGCAACTGGCTTTACAATCAGGCCGGGGCCAATCAGGCTGAAGTGCGCGAGTTTGAAGTGAATCTGGCGGCAGGGCGGCACGTCATCGTGGTGCAATACTTTGCGGGCACGGGGCCGGCTATCATCCGGTTCGATTACGCACCGGCAGGATAGGCTAGCCGATGCCAGCACTACCTTGATTGGCCTACTGCCATTTTCGGCGGAGTCTATTGGCGCCAGACGAATTGCAGGGCTTTGTTGATTACATAGACGATTCCGAGGAGCGAGGCCAAAGAGCTTTGTCCGGCTGCGTGAAGCGCCAGGATCGCCACCCCAAAGATCGTCGCTTCAAGGACCAACCGAAGCGGATTGCGCAATCGCCTCGAAGAAGCTGGCGCGAGGAAGATGCCCCAGATTACGGCCACCAGCAGCGGAGTGCCTATCCCTAAAACAACCTGTGTCAGGCCGTCGCTGCCGGTCTTCAAGCCCCAGTAGCCGAAGGCAGCCAGCATGCACAACTCCAGGAGAAAACTCAGGGCCAGATTGGCGTATTTAGCGATCGTCATCTGAATGTAATCCGTCGGGAGAGGTCATCAAAAGATGATACTTTGCTCAACGATTGGCGTATTGCCGATTACTTCGCCCCGTACAGCCCCGCCATTTTGATGATCGTCCTGGCTCCCCGAAAAGTCGCCGCTTGCCCCAGCGTCTTCTCCAGCGCCACATTCGAAAACTTCGAGTCACTTTGCCTGACGCGACATAGCCAGTACACCTCGCGACCGTGGACGTGAAAGTCGTCGATGTCCGTCTTCAGCGCCATCAATTTCTGGATGGCCGCGGCCGATGGCGGTTCGGCCAGAAAGGCGATGTTGAAGGCGGCTTTGGGAAAGGGCTGATAGGCCGCAATCGCCGCGAGTTCGATCGGGGTGCGGATGAACGTGGCGACCTCGTAGCCCAGTTCTTTGTGCAGGTGTTTGGCGATCTTCTTTTCCAACGACGCGAGGTTAGTCGCGTTCGAGTCAAACACCACGTTGCCGCTGGCGATGAAGGTCCCGACATTGGAGAAGTCCATCTCCTCGAAGAGTTGACGCAAATTGTCCATTTTGACGGTGTGACCGCCGACGTTGATGGCGCGCAAGAAGGCAATGTAACGTGACATGGTAGTGGTCCTCAGATGCCCTGATTTC